>JBBPZN010000189.1:0-6987 GCA_038198705.1 Mycobacteriales bacterium | reverse complement strand
TGACGATGGCATTGCTCGGCATCGAAGACCGGGCATTGAACGTCCACGAGATGTGGGCCATCATCGCCCCCCTCGCGTCGTACATCCGCCGGTGCGGGTTGCCCACGGCCGGTGGCGTCGATATCAGTGAGGTCGACGTGGTGCGCGCGGCTGTCGTCGCGCAGGTTGCGGCTGGTGTCGTCAGAAGATTCGACGACGGACCCGAGCCGGTGTTCTACCTTGCTCAGGACAAACATCTGGTCGCAGCGTTCTTCCGCAACAACGCAATTCATTATTTCGTCCTGCGTGCGATCGGCGAACTCGTCATCTTGCCTGATCAGGGGCAAATTACGGCATCGACGCCGGAGTCGATGTGGGCGTCCGCGCTCGCACTGCGAGACCTGCTGAAATTCGAATTCTTCTTCGGTGACAAGAAGGAGTTCGGCAAACGCCTCGAGACCGAAGTCGAACTCATCGATCCGGATTGGCGGGCCAACCTGTCCGACCCCGATTATGCTCTGCAACAACTCCAATCACAGGACTTGCACCTCGCGCACCGCGTTCTGCAGCCGGCTATGGAGGCGTATCAGGTCGTTGCCGATCAGTTGATGCTGCTGCCGGTGGATGCGGAGTTCGACAAGACTGTCTTCATCGCCCAATGCTTGGGTGCCGCTCAGACCCGTCGACTGCGACAGCAACTCGACCACAGCGAGTCCATTTCCGGTGAATTGTTCGACACCGCTCTGCAATTGGCCGAGAACCGTAACCTCACCGATCCCGCCGGTGAAAATGTTGCCCAGTGCCGACGCGACTTCGCCCGGGAGATCAACGAATGGGCGCGCAAAGCCAGATTGATTCGCGACATGGCTCGTCGACAGCTCAACGAGGTCGACCCGATCAACTCACCGTGCAGTGACACTCCGAAAAGCGAAGAGGGCATCGATAAAACGGGTGACGACGATCCGGGAGACGAGGGTTGATGACTCAGCTGGCCGATCAGTTGACAGCGATCGCCGAGGCGCCCGCGGGACCGGGCACTGCAGCATTCTTCGATCTCGACGGCACCTTGATCAACGGCTTCTCTGCGAAAGCAGTGTTCCTGGAACGACTGAAGACGCTCGATGTGACGGTGCGCGAACTGTGGGAAATCTCGAGTGCAGTCGTCGAGATGCGAATGCGGAACTCCCCCGTCGACAATTTGATGGGCAAGGCTGTCAAGGGCCTGGAAGGTCGCCGCGAAGAAGACCTGATGACGCAGGCATACACGTTGTTCCGCAACGAGATTGCACCGATGATCTACCCGCAGGCTCGCATTCTCGTCGAAGCGCACCGGCATGCAGGCCATCGCTTGATCATTGCCACTTCGGCAACTCCGTACCAGGCCATCCCGGTACAAGAAGACATGATGTTCGACGAGTTGTTGTGCACGACGCCCGTCGTGACCGACGGGGTTCTGACCGGTGAACTGGTCGGAAATTCGTTGTGGGGACCGAGAAAAGCCCAGGCTGTCACCGACTACGCCGAGCGCGAGAAACTCGATCTCGCAGAGTGCTTCGTCTACTCGAACGGCGGCGAGGACGTCCCGATGCTGCTCGAAGCCGGACGGCCGGTCGCGTTGAATCCTGACGCCGAGCTCGACCGTTATGCAAAGAAGGCGGGGTGGCCGATATTGCGCCTCGAAAGCCCCAGACGTGGAACCGATCTCACTTCGGCAGTTCGCAGCACCGCTGCGATGGGGGCAGTGATCGCCAGCGCCGGCATCGGCATCGGGCTCGGCATCCTCACGCGCAGTCGGCGGACCGGCGCCAATATCACCTCCACCGTCGCACCGGACATCGCCTTGACGCTCGCCGGCATCAAGCTCGACGTCACCGGCACCGAGAACGCCTGGTCCGCGCGACCCGCAGTGTTCATGTTCAATCATCAAAGCGCGGCCGATTCACTGATCGTCACCTCGATTCTTCGCCGGGACATCACTGCTGTCGCCAAGCGTGAACTCGAGCGCGATCCCAGGTTTGCCCTGCTCGGAATGATTTTCGACGTCGCCTACATCGATCGAGGCGATCCGGCCAAGGCGCGTGAAGCGCTGCTCCCCGCCATCGAGAAATTGCATTCGGGTATCTCGGTCGCGATCGCACCCGAAGGCACTCGCATGCCCACCTCCAGATTGGGACGCTTCAAGAAGGGCGGTTTTCATCTGGCGATGCAGGCCAAGGTCCCCATCGTTCCCATCGTCATCCACAATGCCGGCGACGTGATGTGGAAGAAGGACTTCACGGCGCATTCCGGTACCGTCAAGGTGACCGTCGGCGAACCGATTCCGACCACAGATTGGGAACCGGGCAAGCTCGACTCCTACATCGACGACGTCCGATCGTATTTCGACAGAACGCTGGGATATGACTGACAATCAGATCAGTTCGGTTGTGCAGACCGAGATCGAGAACGCTCTGCTCGGTGGCGAACGCAGGTACACGCGGGCCGATATCGCCGAAAACTCCGGCCTTCCGCTCGAACGGGTGGTGCAGCTGTGGATCGCGATGGGTTTTCCGGTTCACACCGACCCCTCCGCGGTCGTGTACACCGATGCCGATCTCGATGCGCTGCGGCTGATCACGAGCCTCACCGAACAGAAAGTGATCAAGCCGGAGATGGAGGTCGCCATCGCGCGCACTCTCGGGCAGGCGATGTCCCGGCTCGCCGAATGGCAGGTGGCCGTGGTGAATTCCCACATCCTCGACCGAATCACCTCGCATTTCGACAGCGAGGATCCGGCCGATCTCGACGTGATTCGACGTGACGCGAGATCGATTGCAGCGCAGACAGTTCCCACCCTCGAAGCCCTGCAGTCCTACACCTGGCGCCGACACCTCGCTGCCACCGCAGGCCGATCCATCGCCGGCCCGACCGAAGAAACCACCAGCCGCACCCTCGCCGTCGGATTCGCGGACATGGTCGGTTACACCAGCCTGACCCGACGCCTCGGTATCGAGGAACTGACGACACTGCTCGAGGAGTTCGAGTCGATCGCCACGAACATCATTGCCCGTGGCCGCGGGTCCGTCATCAAGAATGTCGGCGACGAGGTCATGTTCAGTGCGCAGACCGCCGAAGATGCGGCTCACATCGCTCTCGATCTCCAGTATGCGTTCGAGGCACACGGGGACATACCCGAACTTCGCATCGGTTTGGCATGGGGCTCGGTGCTCGCCCGGTACGGCGACCTGTACGGCTCGGTCGTCAACATTGCTGCTAGACTTACCAGTTCGGCACGTCCGGGAACGATTCTGGTGGACACCGCGATGACCGAGATGCTCGACGGCGACTCGGAGTTCCGCCTCAAAGCCATCAGATCCCTGCGGGTCCGTGGTTTTCACAAACTCAAGCCACATGCACTGCGCAGAAGCGCAGCCGATCAGCCGAAGGAACGGTAGCCGTCCGCGGACCGATACCCTGGGGTCTGTCCGCACCACTCGCCAGTAAGTAAGAGGAACAAAAGATGATCGGCGCCGTCAGCGGCCTGTTGTATGCGATGTCATTGGTCGTCGGCGTATGGGTTCTCGTCAAACTTTTCTCGAACAGCCCGGTGCTGTTGAAGAATCGCGCGGATCGTGCCCTCTTCTGGACGATCTCCGCGACAGAGGTAGTGGTCCTCGCGCAGGCCATCATCGGTTTTGTCGCGATGTTCACCAGTGATCGCGAGATTTATCGGCTCACCTTCGGCGCCTACCTGATCGGCTTGCTGCTACTGCTTCCGATCGGCACGTGGTGGTCGCTCGGCGATCGCTCTCGCGGCGGCACAGCGGTTCTGTTGGTCGCCGTCCTCACCCTCGCGGCCATGGTGCTGCGCCTGAGCCAGATATGGGCCGGATATGCCTGATACCTCCCAAGACGACAGCCTGAAGAAGGCAACCCGTACCGGTTTCGGCCGCTTCCTGATCGCGGTCTACGCGGTCTTCGCGGTCGCGGCGACATCGAGATCTCTGGTCCAGCTGACGACGCGCTTCGACGAAGCTCCGTTCGCGTACGCCTTGTCGGCGGTCGCAGCGGTGGTCTACATCATCGCCACCGTCGGGCTCGCAAAAGCAACCGAGGCCTCGCGACGCGTGGTGATGGTCTCCTGCATCATCGAACTCGTCGGCGTGCTGGCCGTGGGCGCTCTCAGCTACCTTCAGCCCGACGATTTCCCCGACGCGACCGTGTGGTCGCACTTCGGGCAGGGATACGTGTTCATTCCGGTGATTCTCCCGATAGCCGGGCTGTGGTGGCTGCGTCGCACCCGCAACGCTGGGGTCTAGGCAGGTAGAGCGGCGAGGTTCGCCACCGACTTGGTGACATCGGAACCCAGAGCGCGCGCGACGACGCTGCCGACCGGTCCGAAGAGGACTCCCCCACCGAAGTAGGCGTCGAGCGTCAGTTTCGATCCGCTCCGATGCTTGCGAACGTGGATGGTCAACGAGATCTTGATGCCACCTTTGCCGGTTCCCGACATCTCGATCAGCTTGGGTTCATCGAACTCGGTGAACGTCCATCGGATCGTGTTCTTGAAGCCTTTGACCTTGACGAGGGACTCCACTTCGGTGCCTTTGCTGAGCACCTTGGGGGGCGGGGAGCACCAGCCACCGTGGATTGTCATCCACTCGTCGAACCTGTCGAGCGCCGACGCTTTGTCCCACGCGCCCTGCGGATCCTCGGGCATCTCTACCGAGACGCTGATCGTTGCCATGCTTCGAGCTTTGCACAACTCTTTCGCGGCCCCGCTGGCGACCGTTAGCCTGAGCACATGGCGACGCTCGACATCGCAGGTCGGAAAGTCTCGGTGACCAATCTCGACAAGGTGCTGTTTCCGAGTCCTGGCACCACCAAAAGCGAGGTCATCGAGTACTACACGAGCATTGCCCCGGCAATGCTCCCGCATATCGTCGGCCGAGCGGTCACCAGGAAGCGCTGGCCGAACGGCGTCGCGCAGCCTTCGTTCTTCGAGAAGAATCTTGCGTCTTCCGCTCCGGATTGGCTCGACAGGCGCGACATCACGCACTCCGATCGCGTCGTGACATACCCCCTTTTCTCCAGCGCTGCCGATCTCGCGTGGCTCGGCCAGCAAGGCGCGATCGAGGCGCATGTTCCGCAATGGCGATTCGACGGGAACACACCGGGCCCCGCCACGAGATTGGTCTTCGATCTCGACCCCGGTGACGACGTCGACCTGGACCGCTGCGCCGAGGTCGCCTGCGAGATTCGAGACATGATCTCCGAGATCGGATTCCGGGCGTTTCCTGTCACCAGCGGGAGCAAAGGGATTCACCTCTATGTGCCTTTGGAGAAGCCCCTGACGTCCTCTGGTGCCTCGACGGTGGCCAAGCGCGTCGCGACGCTCTTGGAGGATCGATCGCCCGATCGAGTGACGGCGACGATGGCGAAGGCAAAACGCACCGGCCGGGTGTTCGTGGATTGGTCGCAGAACAACGGGAAGAAGACGACCGTTGCGCCGTACTCGCTCCGAGGACGGGCTGAACCTACCGTCGCCGCCCCACGATCGTGGGACGAACTCGAATCTCCAGGACTGAGGCAGTTACGTTTCGAGGAAGTCCTCGATCGTTACCGCCGCGACGGTGATCTGCTCGCCGACCTGGATCCACCGATCGAGCACTCCGAGCCGGACAAGCTGACCACGTACCGGAACAAGCGCAGTGCCACCAAAACCCCGGAACCGATACCGGAGAGCACCGAGCAGACCGGGAACGGCGATACGTTCGTCATCCAAGAACATCATGCTCGACGGCTGCACTACGACTTCCGGCTCGAACACGACGGCGTCCTGGTCTCGTGGGCGGTTCCGAAGAACATTCCCGACGACCCGGGGAAGAACCGCCTCGCCGTACGCACCGAGGATCACCCGCTCGAATACGCGTCGTTCGAGGGCAGCATCCCCAAGGGCGAGTACGGGGGTGGCGAGGTGTCCATTTGGGACAGCGGAACCTACGAGCTGGAGAAGTGGCGCGAGAACGAGGTGATCGTCGTCCTGCACGGGGACAAGGCGAAGGGTCGCTATGCGCTGATCCGCACCAAGGGCGATCAATGGCTCATGCATCTGATGAAGGACGCGGCTCCGCTCGAGGCAGACATCGCGCCGATGCTCGCTACGGCGGGTGACATCACCGACCTTGCCGACGGCGAGTGGGCGTTCGAGGGAAAGTGGGACGGATTCCGTGTGATCGCACGAAGTGCCCACGGAGAAATGAAGCTTGTATCGCGCACCGGCAAAGACCTCACCGCGCGCTTTCCTTCACTTTCTACGTTGGCCGACGAACTGGCAGATCACGATGTCATTCTCGACGGTGAAGCCGTGGTATTCGATGCCGACGGCATTACCAGCTTCGGATTGTTACAGAACAGTTCGTGCCGGGAAGTGCGCTTTATCGCCTTCGATCTGCTGTATCTCGATGGCACATCGCTGGTGAAAAAGAAGTACTCCGATAGGCGACGCCTACTCGAATTGCTGACGACCGGGCTCGAGTCGGTGCTCGTGTCGGAGCAACTGACCGGCACGGCCGAAGAAGCCCTCGCCGAGAGTGTCCGACGCGGCTGGGAGGGTGTCGTCGCCAAACGAACCGACTCGATCTATCAGCCGGGTAAGCGCGCCAAGACCTGGATCAAAACCAAGAATTGGCGGACCCAGGAGGTGGTCATCGGAGGGTGGCGACGCGGCCGCGGCCGTCGAGCAGGTGGTCCCGGGTCGCTGTTGGTCGGCGCTCCCAGGCCGGACGGGCTCCAGTATCTGGGTCGCGTCGGAACCGGTTTCAGCGACCGCGCATTGGCGCAGCTGAGTGAGCTGTTGGCTCCACTCGAGACCGACGTATCGCCATTCTCCGAGCAACTTCCCACCGCAGACCGGAAAGACGCCGTCTGGACCACACCGACTCTCGTCGCCGAGGTGCGGTTCTACGAATGGACCGATTCCATGCATCTCCGTCATCCGAGCTGGCGGGGAATTCGTGAAGACAAACG
>JBBPZN010000188.1:0-3002 GCA_038198705.1 Mycobacteriales bacterium | reverse complement strand
CAGAACAAGTCGTCGACCAGTATCCGTTCCAACTAAGTGGAGGCATGCGGCAGCGCGTGCTAATCGCGATCGCTCTGGCCAAGCTGCCCGAGCTGATCGTAGCCGACGAACCAACGACAGCACTCGATGCCACGGTTCAGCGCCGGGTACTAAAATCCTTGGATGACAGTGTCAGCGGACTAGGCACGTCGCTGCTCCTCATCACCCACGACCTCGCCGTCGTAGCCGGGCTCTGCAACCGCGTCTATGTGATGTACGGCGGAAAGATCGTTGAATCCGGCAGCGTCGAGAAAATCTTCTACGAGCCCGAGCATGATTACACGAAAGAGCTGCTGCGATGTGTGAGAAGTCTGAGCGACGATTCACCCGACCTGTATGTAAGCAACTACGAAGGCGGCCGACGATGATCTCCGCTCAGAAGACCCGAACGGGTGGATGCTGACATGGAACTCGCAGCCACGGGTGTATCCAAGATCTTCGGCCGGCATCGCATCGCCGGCGTGCCCAAACCGCGGGCGGTCGACGACGTGTCGGTCGCGGTGTCACCGGGGGACTTCATAGCGATCGTCGGCGAGAGTGGAAGCGGCAAGAGCACGCTCGCACGAATTCTACTCGGCCTCATCACGCCGGACGAGGGTACGGTCACGCTCGACGGATTGCCGCTGCGTGAGATGAGTCGGTCACAGATGATGCGATACCGCTCGTCGGTCCAATGCGTACTCCAAGATCCCTCTGCCGCATTAAACCCGAGGAAGTCCGTCAGCCAGATCCTTGCCGAAGTGATCCGGCTGCACGGCATCGCCACCGGGCGGCGGGCGGTCGAGGCAAAGGTTCACGAGGCGCTGGACATCGTCGACCTCCGCCCCACAGAGATGTACGCGAACCGCTTGCCACACCAGCTCAGCGGCGGTCAGCGGCAGCGTGTTCTCATCGCCCGTGCGGTGATACTCCGACCGAAGATCATCATCGCCGACGAAGCAGTGTCGGCACTTGACGTCTCCGTCAAAGCCGGTGTGCTCAACCTCCTCAACAAACTCCGGGTAGAGATGAACATCGGGTATATCTTCATCACCCATGATCTCCCGGTCGTCAAAAAAGTGGCCGACTACGTCTATGTCATGAGGAATGGACAGGTGGTCGAGGAAGGCACGAAGCGCGACCTGTTCGCGACGCCACAGACGGAATACACGCGCGAACTCCTCGCGGCGAGTCCAGCGCCTGATCCCGATCTCGCGCGAGGGTGGATCCGCGACACCGGCAAATCAGTATGACTTGGCGTCCCTCGAACTGATACACACCAAAGACCCGCATCTCCAGCCGAAAGAAACATATTAACCATGACTATTCTGAACATGAATTCCTTGTCTGCTACGCCGAAAATTCCGAGCGTCACGCTTAACAACGGTGTCGACATCCCCCAGATCGGTTTCGGGGTCTTCCAGATCGCCAGCGATGATGTCGTCGAGCCGGTGCAGCACGCGGTCGAAGCCGGATACCGATCCTTCGACACGGCGTCTGCCTACGGAAATGAGCAAGGAGTCGGCACAGCCCTGTCCCGTGTCGGCGTACCGCGGTCCGAACTGTTCGTCACAACGAAGGTGTGGAACGCGGACCAGGGTTACGACACTACGTTGGCGGCGTTCGACGCGAGTCTGAATCGTCTCCAGCTGGACTACGTGGACATGTATCTCATCCACTGGCCTGCACCCAGGCTTGACAAGTTCGTCGACACGTGGAAAGCGCTAGAGTACCTCTATCGGCAGGGCCGAGTCCGCGCGATCGGGGTATCAAATTTCACCGCCGGCTACCTCGAGCGCCTGTTGTCAGAATGCGGCATCGTGCCCGCGGTCAATCAGGTCGAACTCCACCCGCGCCTGCCCCAGAAAGCTCTGCGCGAATACGCGGCCATGCATGGAATCCAGACCGAGGCCTGGAGTCCGCTCGCGCGCGGAGCCATCCTCCAGGAACCGACCCTCGTCAGGATCGCCGAACGGTACGGAAAGACCCCCGCTCAGGCTGTGCTCCGTTGGCACCTGCAATCAAAAAATGTTGTCATTCCCCGCTCGGTCAACCAGGCACGGATCGCCGAGAACATCGACATCTTCGACTTCGAGCTGACGGACGAAGAGCTCTTGGAGATCACCGGCCTCGAGACCGGCGAACGCGTCGGATCCGATCCGGAGACGATGAACAAGGTCTGAGCGTGGCTCGCAACCTACTTTATAAATTGAGACACGAAAGGAAATCATGTCCAACACAGAGGTGAAGAAGACCATAGTCGTCATCGGCGGCGGCATCCTTGGTGTCGCGACAGCGGCGCAGCTCGCCAAATCGGGTGCCACGGTCGTCCTGATCACGGAGGGCGACTTGGCCAGCGGCGCTTCCGGACGATCGCTATCCTGGCTTAACTCTTTCTCCAAGCACGTGCCGGCGTATCACGCGTTGCGGACCGCAGCCATGCGAAGCTACCGAACTTTCGCGGAGAGCCATAACACCGAAGAATACCTCCACTTCGATGGGGGTATCTACTGGCCCGGCCCGGACGAGATGGGCGTTGAGGAGCTCAGTGAGCACCTCATCCTAAATGCGTATCCGGTCGAAATGCTCTCGCCTGCAGAGGCCTCCGAACGAGGACTTGGCCTCAATGAGACTGCGCTACCCGAAAACGGCATCCTTTACACGACAGAGGACGGATGGGTGGATCTTCCGTCACTGATCGAAGTTCTGGCTGGCGAGTTCGTGCAGGACGGCGGTGAGCTGCTTACGGGAGTGGGCCGCGCAACGGTGGCGATCGAGGACGGACGAGCAGTGGCCGTAGTACTGGCCGACGGAAACCGAATCGCGGCTGATTCGGTCGTTGTCGCAACCGGGGCGGACGTGCCGGCCGACGCCGCACGTGCGGGTCAGACGATCACCGACAAGACGCCCGTTTCAGTCCTTGTTCGCACGAAGCCGATTGACGTTGAGCTCACCGCGGTCATCAATTCTCCGAGAATTGCGGT
>JBBPZN010000187.1:0-5424 GCA_038198705.1 Mycobacteriales bacterium | reverse complement strand
TCGCCATGCCGCGAATGCTGCGAGAGTTGCAACAGCACCCTGACAAGGGCCTGCTGGGCGCTCGGATGTCGTTGGGGGGCCGCACGATCACCGTGGTGCAGTACTGGCGCAGCTTCGACCAACTCGAAGCATTTGCGAAAAACCCGAACGATCCACACCTACCGGCATGGAAGGCGTTCAACAAACGCGTCGGCGCCGGCGGCGACGTCGGGGTCTACCACGAGACATACCGTGTCAGCCCTGGTCAGCACGAGTCGATCTACTCGAACATGCCCATCATGGGGCTCGCCGCAGCCGGCAGATCGGTCGCAGTAGGAAAGCGCAGTGAAACAGCGAGAGCCCGCATCGCGGGGTGATGAACGGGGATTCCGGTTGTGGCGGTTCGGTTCCGAAACCGACCAACCATGTCGGACCCCTCTGGCACAGTGCTCAGCACTAGACAACCGCCTGCGAGAAGAGCCCGCCATGAGCAACCAGTTCCACAACAGCCCGAACTACGGAACCATCAATTTCCACCAGACGACCAACGTCGGATACGTCGTGCCGCGCCGCTCCTGGCCTCGCCGCCATCCGATCCTCACCGCCATTTTGGTGCTGTTCGGGCTCGGATTCCTGGCCAGCAACTGGTGGATCCTCTTCGTAGTCGGTGTGATCTGGCTCGGCGTCCGCGCCTATCGCTCACGCGAGGCCCGGCAGGACCTCGCACGCCAGGAGCAGCAGCGACTCATCGCCAGCGCGGACGCCCAGAACCAGGCATACCTCAACGGCCACCAGTTCGGGACGCAGGGGGACTTCCCTACGCAGGGCTTTCCGGGTCAGGGGTTTTCGGGTCAGGGGTTTCAGGCCCAGCCGAACCCGAATCAGCCGTACCCGTTTCGGTAGAGTCCACGTCAACGCCGGTATCGGTGAGCAGATTCCGTGCAGTAGGTTGCTCTGGTGAGCACCGAACCACTGGGCGCGAGCGTGCATACCGAATTGTCGCCGACTGCTGACCGCAGGTGAGGTCGTGATCATCGACTACCCGAGCATCTCCGGTCTCGAGGGCGTGTACCTGGAAGATAGCTATGTTCTGTCGATCCTCGAAACACCAGGGCGATTCGTCTTCGCCCTCGACTCCGTGCTGAACCCCGTTCACCCGCAATACCACCCGCCCAGACCGAATGAACAGTACTGCTACGAGCAAGCGCACTTGGAGTTCCAAGACGTCACCGAAATATGTTGGATACGAAGAGCATTCAGCGAATCGCGGGATTCCACCGGATCGGTGGATCTCGGCAATGTCGACACACTGACCTCCAACGGGAATTGGTACACGATTACCGGTGACTGGGGTCCGGTAGAAGTGCTCTCGCCCAAGCGGCCGCGGTTCCGCGTCGAAGGACCTTGAACCGTAAGGGCTGAATTCGGGCCTGCGATTTCGTTGTGGTGATCTCGCTTTTCGAACCGTCGGCAGTTCAGTTCGATCACGTGTCCAGGATGCAGAGCCTCGATTTTCCAGAACGGTGTCGTGTACCGCCGCACAATCTGTTTCGGCGAAGCAAGCGGGTGCAGTCGCCGGCCGAAGTGCTGCCCGAAAGGTCGAGCGTTGGGTTTTGTAAGAAGGAAGTCCTTCGCGCCGAGTGGACCGAACGAATCAAGGCTTTGACTCAATCGCTCGATCTCGAAGCCGAGTTCACCGCAGAGGGATGCCCACACGTCGAGACCGACCAGAACGGTAAGGTACTACACAAAAGCGCGGGCTTCGATAACGAATAATCATTGACCCGGCACTCGACCTTCTCTCGTGACCGTACGGCGCAGGAAAAAACGTTCGATGCGCGTGTGCTGGCACCCGTGACTCACCTACAGTTCGTAAACGCCGACGTCATCGCTCATGGCCGGTAGCCGGGTGCCGAGTCTGCACACGCTTACGATGCATTACGCGCTGTGGCGGAACGATCACAAGCACTGCCGCGCGAACGACCGACCCCAGACAGGTCCGGCATCTCTTCGTCCGAGACCTGATCCAACGGCTCCCACGAGGGTCAGAAGGTCGAGCGTCGGCCGTGCGAGGTAGTGCATGTACGGTCGTTCCGAGTCCGGCACCCTCCACCCGATGGCGGACAGCGAATCAAAAATCGCCGCGTTACGTTCGGTCCCATCGCATCCTGCTGCCACAGTCACCAGAAGCAGAATCCCGGCGTCGACTTCCAGGTCGGACTTGCCCAGTGGGGATCTCGAGACTGCCCGGCGCCACAAACCTACGGGATCGTTCGCGAGTTTTCGACCATCCTGTGTCAGGATCAGTCGCCCCTTGAGCACTCGGGCGAGGCCGAGGTCTTTCAGTACGGTACGCATCCAATGAACCTGATGATTGTCGATTTCACGCGAGGAGTTGCCGATCCAGTCCCGCCCCCAGTCCAGCTCGTCGCGCATTGCGGCGACATCAACGGGTCGTAAGTAGTTGGCGGCGGTCAATTGAAGCCCTTCCGGGCCGATGCGGGCAAGCATCCAGGACAGCTTCTCCATGGCGACGCCGGAGATGACTGGGTCCACGTCGACGTCGTCGAAATCGATGAGTCGAAGCATGGGCGTGAGAAGTCGGTGGTAGTTGAGCGGCGCGCGGTCGAGGATCGTTCCCAACAACGGCGTCGCACGGGTGACCAGTCGACTCAGTTCACTGAGATCGCGCCTGGACACAATCCGCGCGTTGGCCTCGTCCACCTCGAATCGACCTGCCTCGAACGTTCCAGCCCACTGGCGATAGTGCTCGTGCTCCTCACGCCCCGGGTCGGCGAGGGCCTCCAGGAAGTCCTTGTATCCGTACGGTCCCCCGCAGTCCTCGGGAGGGCACGCGCGCTCACCGCCGAGGCAGCGGACGCCGTCGTCACCCAGCCTGCCGATTGCCTCCACGACGAGCCGGTGCTCCCAGTTGTCGCCGAAATCGTATTGATATCCGAGGCTGTCACCCACCCGGGACAGCAACCGGCCTATCGGGATGTCGTCCTCGGCAATCCCGGTACCGTCGTCGCCTTCGTCGAGCGAGAACTGCATCTCGAACCGTTGACCATCACCGGCACCGCCTTCCCCTGAAGAGAATGCGTGTAAATGTCGGTCCTCCCAGCCCATCGCATCCTGAATCACGTTGTGCAACTCGGGAAGAAGCAGGTTCGAGGGCAGAGCAAGACGCCGCCACACCGGTGGCTCCACTTCGTCCAGCGTCACCTTGATTGTCAACAACACAGCCTGATCAGTCTCCGTCACCCGCACGACATTAGCTCAACCGCAACCGCTGGCCTTTGAAAACCAGATCAGCGAACTTGCGACCAATCACACCCGAAGATCGATGGCTAGGCGTCGACCTCGACGCCGTATCGAACGGTAAGTTCCGCAAAACCATCGTCGTGCCCCTGACCGATCGCGCGGAACCGCCGGCCTGCTCCTCGGCCGTAGATCTCGGGAAGGAGCAATGACTGTTCTGTCTTGCTCGTCGCCGAACGGTAGGTGGGCAATGCACTCTAGGCTTGCTGTAGCGCACTTTACGAACCCTACGGAGACTGTCGCCCCTCCAGGATCGACATATGCATGGTATTGCAAGCTTAATCGGTCAAACACGGTCGAAATGGGCCTACACTCACATAAAGCATGGCACGACACGCTTAGGAGCAGCCCGTGGTGCAACCGCGTAAAAGCAGGCGAGTATCGACGAGTGCCCTCGCCGATACGTTCGTCGCACGCCGACATCAGCTCCGCCTCACCCAAAGTGATCTGGCGCTTCTGGCCGGCGTGGGTCGTTCCACAGTTCAATCGCTCGAAGGCGGCAAGGAGTCGGTTCAGCTCGACAGTGCGACAGCAGTGGCCGATGCACTCGGATGTGCACTCGAACTGGTCACCAAATCCGGTGCAGACATTCCACCCTTGGAGTTCTCGTGAGTGCGCCTTCAGATCTTCGCGACGTCGAGACCGCGGACGTCTACAAGGGTGACTTGTTGGCGGGGAGATTGACTCGACACGGTGACGACGTCGAGTTCACCTACGACACGTCCTATCTGTCCGATCCATCGAATCCGGACCTGGCGTGGTCCATCCCGAAAACCACGGTCGAGACGTCGGCAACGAGCGGAAGCGTTCCACCCTTTTTCGCAGGTCTGTTACCCGAGGGTGTTCGTTTGACGGGCATGGTCACATCCACCAAGACGTCTCCGGATGATCACCTTACGATTCTGCTCGCGGTAGGGTCCGACACCATAGGTGACGTCCGCGTCGTGCCCCACGGCACTGAACTGCCCACTGCCTCCACCGCATTCGATTCCTCGCAGCCCGTGCCTGATCTTCGTGCGCTCTTCGCATCGTTGTCGAGTGCTTCGTCGATGGACCTCGACTCGGCCGCACTTCCCGGAGTGCAGGACAAAGTGTCAGCGCAGATGTATTCGACACCGATCTCGACGACGGCCGGCCCAGCAACTCTCAAACTCACACCACCGCTTCGATTTCCGCGATTGGTGGAGAACGAGAATTTCTTCATGAGCCTGGCCCCCAAGAGCGGACTACGTGTACCAGCGCATCGAATTGTGTCCGACCGTCACAGTGTGTCCGGCCTCCTGGTCGAACGGTTCGATCGCCGTGGCGGTGTTCGCCTGGCCCAAGAGGACTCCTGCCAGGTTGCCGATGTCTACCCAGCCTCCAAGTACCGGCTGAAGTCGGAATCAGTGATCGCCCTGCTCGCTGACTCCGTGGAGCGAGGTGGAGGCTCTGCACGCCAGGCGACGGCAGAACTCGTGAGATTGACGGCCTACTCCTACGCAATCGGCAACGGTGACCTTCACGGGAAGAACCATTCGATCCACCAAGACGACCGGGGCATTTGGTCGATCACGCCGGCTACGATCTGCTCTGTACTCAGCCGTATGCATCATGGGACGATCCGATGGCATTGAACTTCTACGGTCGGGCGAATCGATGGACTCGTAGCTTTCTGGTCGAATCCGCTCTACGACTCGGGCTGCCGGAGAGAGCAACTCATCGAATACTCGACGACGTGTGCTCTGGCG
Source organism: Mycobacteriales bacterium (assembly GCA_038198705.1). GTDB lineage: Bacteria > Actinomycetota > Actinomycetes > Mycobacteriales > Mycobacteriaceae > Rhodococcoides. Next base: position 394 of record JBBPZN010000187.1, on the reverse strand, counting down.
TGCGGGAGGCAATCGGCGACGTCGGCGCCATTGGTTTCGACGAGAAGACGACCCGGCGGCTCGCCAAGTTCCTGGAAAGGAGGTGCGAGGAACTGTCATAAAACAGTCCCGGTCCGGTCAAGCAAAGCGGTGCGTCCGTCGCGTATGGTCCGCATCCTTACGGTCGCGTCGGCGGGGTCCAGTGTTTCCCTATGAATGGCAAATAGAGGACTGGTGGAAATCTGCCTGAATATTCATGTACGCCCTCCCCCCACTAGCCTCAATACCGTTTACTTAGAATGACAGGGGTGTTATTCTTTGAGTCATGCCACGTGTGGGATGGGTGAAACCAGATGATTCTCAGCGGTTGACGGACCATATTTCGTTGGGTGTGTTGACGCGGGTGTTTCCACCG
>JBBPZN010000186.1:0-4977 GCA_038198705.1 Mycobacteriales bacterium | reverse complement strand
ATCTCCTCCGGGGCGTCGATCATGAAGATCGTTCGGCGTAGTGGCTGGAGTCCCGATCGCTGTGCGCAGGCAAGGGTGGCAACCGAATCTGCCCAGGCCCCAGCTGCATTCACGATGATCTCAGCCCGACGTACCGTCCCGTCGCGCGAAGTCACCTGCCAGATCCCGTCGCGACGTTGCAGGTTCACGACGCCACTGTCGGTCTCGACGTGGCCACCTCGCTTGCGCAGGCCGCGGAGGAAACCCTGGTGCAGGGCATGGACGTCGATCTCCATCGAACCCGGCTCGTGGAGTGCGAGATCGATGTGGTCGGCGCGCAGCGGTGGGAACAGATCATGGGCGTCACGAGACGAGAGGAGTTGCGCGTCCGGTGTGAGCGATCGGATTTGCTCGAACATGGACTCGAGGATCGCACCGCGTCCGCGTGCTGCGAACTGCAGTAGCGAACGGGGAGAAAGCAGTTCACTGTCGAAGTGCACCGACGGCTCGAGGAGAAAACCTCGACTGGCGCTCGTCAACGCGCGAATTGGTTTGTTGCCGTACGTTTCGAGGAACAATGCGGCCGAACGTCCAGTGGTATGGAATGCGAGCGTCGACTCCTGCTCGAGAAGGCACACCGTCCGGTCGGACGCGAGTTCATAGCCGATCGATACGCCTGCGATGCCGCCCCCGATGACTATTACGTCGTAGGTCCGGACCTCGAGGTTCGATGTCATACCTGCTGACGCTACCGCGCCGACCGAGTTCCTTGCCCGCACCGTGAAAATGCGGCCGGCCCGAGGCATTGGTTATTGTCGTGGCATGCGAGAAGCAAGTACCAACGAGCAGTTTCAGCTGTCGGGTGCATGGAACTTTCGGGACGTCGGTGGGGCACGAACAGTAGACGGCCTCGAAGTGCGTCGCGGCTTGCTCTACCGGTCGTCGGAACTGACTCGGCTCGATGCTCGCGGACACGAAGAGCTGACCCGGCTCGGGGTGAAGCAGGTCTTCGACCTGCGGGGTGAGACCGAGATCGCGAGAAGCGGAACCGACCGCGTCCCCGGCAGCGTTCGTGTGCACAACGTTCCCTATGACAACCACAAGGGCGAAAAGGCCCCACATGAGTCGCGAATCACTGCGAGCGAGGATGCCCAACTCGATTATATGATGCGTGCCTATACCTCCTACGCGTCGCTCGAGGGTGCTCGTATTGCCATACGGAGGGTGGTCACGGCGCTGGGAACCGGCGAAGGGCCGGTACTGGTGCATTGTGCCGCAGGTAAGGATCGCGCTGGTTGGACCATAGCGACGGTGCTTCGCGCTGCCGGAGTCGACGACGCACACATCGTCGCCGACTACCTACGCAGCAATGCCGCCGTCGAGTCGTTGCGTGCCCACGTGCAGGCGAGTGTGGCAGCTCACGAGGCAAGTGCGCCGATCGAATTGTCCGATGCTCTTCTCGGGGTGACAGAGCGGTACTACCGGCACGGGCTGGAGGCCGTCGAGCAGGTACACGGATCGTTCGATGGATATCTCGACGCGATCGGAATCGACGGAGACGACCTCCTCAGGCTCCGATCGACGTTGCTCGTCGGAACCTGAGGTGCAGTTCTAACCACCAGCGAATTGAATTTTGTACTGCTTCTCGACCGGTCCGCTGGGAGGTCACGTAACCTCGTTGGCATGCGTACTGGCGATATCGCGCCGGATTTTCAACTCCCTGACCATCTGGGGAACGTCCGGAGCTTGAGTAAACTGCTGGTCGACGGCCCGGTGGTGCTTTTCTTCTACCCGGCCGCGACCAGTCCCGTATGCACCGCAGAAGCGTGTCATTTCAGAGACCTCGGGGGTGCGTTCGAGTCGTTCGGCGCTCAGCGAGTCGGAATCAGTACCGACACCACCGGTAAGCAGTCGCACTTTGCGCTGCAACGCTCGTTCGATTATCCGATGCTCGCCGATACCGACGGCGCGGTGGCCGAGCAATTCGGGGTGCGTCGCGGAGGGCCACTCGCAAGGCTGAGACGAAGGAAGGACATCGGTCGGAGCAGGTCACACTCAGCGCGATTTTCAATGAACTCAGCGCGATTTTCATTGATTCGTCAGTTGTTGTCGGTCAAGCGGACAACATTTGTGATCGACACGAATCAGGTGGTCAGGCTGGTGGTCCGGAGCGAACGCTCACATGTCCACGCTGACAAGTCCTTGGACTATCTACGCTATTTGTCCTGACGGGGTTTCGCCGCTGAACAGCGTGGTGTAGACAGCAGGCTTCTTGTTTTCGGCAGGTGCATCATCCGATGCGTCTTCCACGTGGCTGAACAGCGCTTCGATCTTTTTCGGTTGTTCCATTCGACGAGCATGCTCCCGATCGGCCGAAAATGCCATTCGGACGCGCTGACGACGTGTCGAAATTATTGACGTTCAACGTGTTTGGATATGCATTCCAGGGGTGAAACACTGGTCGGATGCACGAATTGGAATCCGTCCTCGCCGGCCTACGGCGATTTCCCGACACCGAAGCGCCCAACCTCTTCGCCGTAGACCCCACGGATCGCCTGTTGCTCGACTCGGTACCTGCAGCGCTGCAGGTGGGCCCTGGCATGCAGATCGCGGTAGTCGGCGACCGCTACGGCGCCCTTACTCTCGGCGCCGCTGTGCAGTTCGGGGCCACCGGAATTCGAGTGCATCAGGACTCGTCGACCAGTGAGGCAGCCTTGGCGCTCAATGCCGCAGCGGTAGGACTGTCGGAGGTGTACGGCAACTTCTCGCTGGGTGAGGACCTCCTACGGACTGCGGACGTCGTCCTGATGCAACTGCCCCGCAGTCTCGCCGAGCTGACCGAGGTTATCGAAGTCACCGCCGCATACGCGCCGAATGATGTGCTCGTCCTTGCCGGTGGTCGCGACAAACACATGTTTCCGGCGATGAACGACATCCTGCGCAAGAATTTCGAGACGTTCAGCGCGGGGCGGGGCAGGCAGAAGTCGCGGGTGCTGTCCGCGGCGACACCGATTCGTTCGACGTCGCGTATGTACCCGGTCACTCGGACGTTGGAAGATATCGGCTTGACGGTGGTGGCCCACGGTGCTGTGTTCGCCGGGTCGACGCTCGACATCGGAACACGTTTTCTTCTCGAGCACGAGAGGAAGATGAAGCGTGATGCGCACGTTGTCGTCGATCTCGGTTGTGGCACAGGGATTGTCGCGTGCACGCTCGCGCGTGAGCGCGACGGAGTTCGAGTGCTGGCCACCGATCGCTCGACGGCGGCCGTCGATTCTGCCCGCGCGACGGCCGAGGCGAACGGCCTTGCCGTGGAGGTCCTTCGGGACGACGCCATGGCTACGCTGGAAGACGATTCGGTAGACCTGATCGTGTGCAACCCGCCCTTTCACGAGGGTGCGGTGGTGCACACCGGTGGGGCCGAGAAGCTCTTCGCCGCAGCGGGTCGGGTTCTGCGGACCGGCGGTGAGTTGTGGACTGTGTACAACTGGCACTTGAACTATCGGGCTGCGCTCGCGAAGGCTGTCGGGCCGACCGAAGTGATGGGAAAGAACAAAAAGTTCACCGTCACTCGGTCGACCGTCGTCTGAGCGGCTAGGTGACGGGGCCGCCGTCTTCGGGGGTCCCGTCGATCTGTCCGCGGTTACGCCCGCGATCCTCGATCAGGGTTCCTTCGACGATCTCGGCCTGTCGCTGACCGTCCGCGTAGTCGATATCAGGATCCTCGTCGGATTCGAGAATCACATGATCGACCAATTCCTCGGTCAACTCTGCGTCGGGAGTTTCGGCAACCGAACGCGCCTCGGATTCCAGCGCGATGTCCGGTTCTTCTTCGCTCAGCTTCTCCTCCAAGCTCTCACCCTCGAGAGCTTCTTCGGCGGTAGTCCCGAACTTGTCCGCCTCACTCCAATGGTCAGGTGCGTCCACGACCGTGTCGCCGTCATCGTTGCGCAGTTCGTCCGAGTCCAAGCTTTCGCTCTGATCGAGGGTCTGTCCCGGTCCATCTTCGATGCTCATGCACTCCATAGTGCACGGCTGCATTTTTCGCTTGTGCGAGCGGCTCACCGTACGGGCCGGTAAAGTCCGAATTGTCCGAACGTATCGGGTCCGACTGGGAACTTTTGTCCGGATGTGGAACGTTCTTCATATAACTGCCCGGGGATTTCCCCGCGGTCTGCTCGATACGACGAAGGGAAAGAGACCCGGTGCGCACCTCCAGCAACCCGGTGGTCCGCAACCTGCCCAAGCAGGAGGGCGGCGGATACGCCACTTTCGGCACTGCGACGGCTGGTGCCTCGCAGGCCACACAGCAGTTCGGGCAGCCGGGTACGCAGCCTGAGCCGTATCGGACGGGTCCCACCACGCGGGCGATGACAATCGACGATGTCGTCACCAAGACAGGCATCACACTCGGTGTGCTGTCGATCACCGCGATCATCTCGTACCTGCTCGTCGACAGCAACACCGACCTGGCCGCACCGTTCGTCATCGGTGGCGGACTCATCGGTCTCGGCCTCGTGTTGTTCGCGACGTTCGGCCGCAAAATGGACAACAAGGCCATCGTGCTGGCCTACGCAGTAGCCGAGGGCTTCTTCCTCGGTGCGTTGTCCTTCATGTTCACGAGTATCGAATTCGGGGGTGTGGGCGGTAGCACTCTCATCGCCCAGGCGGTCCTCGGCACGTTCGGCGTTTTCTTCGGCATGCTGGTGGTCTACAAGACCGGTGCTATCCGGGTCACCCCGCGATTGACGCGGATGATCGTCGGCGCTCTCATCGGCGTCGTCGTGCTGGCGCTGGGCAACCTGGTGGCGAGCTTTTTCACCGCAGGCGGACTGGGTCTGCGCGACGGTGGCACTGTGGCCATCATCTTCAGCCTCGTCTGCATCGGTATTGCGGCGTTCAGCTTCCTGCTCGATTTCGATCAGGCCGATCAATTGATCCGCGCGCAGGCTCCCGAGAAGGCAGCATGGGGCGTAGCTCTCGGATTGACCATCACCT
>JBBPZN010000185.1:0-50572 GCA_038198705.1 Mycobacteriales bacterium | reverse complement strand
CCTCCTCCGGTCGTTCCGCAGGCTCCACTCCTGCCCTCCTCCGGTCGTTCCGCAGGCTCCACTCCTGCCCTCCTCCGGTCGTTCCGCAGGCTCCACTCCTGCCCTCCTCCGGTCGTTCCGCAGGCTCCACTCCTGCCCCGCCCGACCACCGCCGGTGGCACGCCGACCCGTCGGTGGCGCATGATCGACGAGTGACCATGCTGCCTGATCCTGTAACCGCCGCTGCTCCCGAACCAGAAAAGGTCCCCGCCCCCTCCGCAATGCGTCGCGTTCTACGGCGCGCCCGCGACGGGGTATCGCTCAACGTCGACGAAGCCACGGTGCTGCTGCACGCACGCGGTGACGACCTGGTGGACCTCTGCACTTCGGCGTCGCGGGTGCGGGATGCAGGTCTCGAGTCCGCGGGCCGCCCCAAAACGGTCTCGTATTCGCGCAAGGTGTTCATCCCGATCACTCGCCTGTGCCGCGACAAATGCCATTACTGCACGTTCGTGACGGTGCCAGGAAAATTGCGCGCCGAGGGCCACGGACTGTTCATGGATCCCGACGAGATCATCGAGGTTGCGCGCAAAGGCGCGGAATTGGGATGCAAAGAAGCACTGTTCACCCTCGGAGACCGACCGGAAGATCGCTGGCCCGAGGCCAAGGAGTGGCTCGATTCCCGGGGTTACGACTCCACGTTGGACTACGTCCGGGCCATGTCGATCCGAGTTCTCGAAGAAACCGGATTGCTTCCCCATCTCAATCCTGGAGTCATGAGCTGGCAGGAACTCTCTCGCCTCAAGCCCGTCGCGCCGTCGATGGGCATGATGCTCGAGACGACCTCCCGCCGACTGTTCGAGGAAAAGGGTCAGGCTCACTACGGCAGCCCGGACAAGGATCCCGAGGTTCGGCTACGAACTCTGACCGATGCAGGACGCCTCAACATCCCGTTCACCACCGGCATCCTCGTCGGAATCGGGGAAACCATCCGCGATCGCGCCGAGTCGGTCATGGCTATTCGTAAGGTGCACAAGGCTTTCGGTCATGTGCAAGAGATCATCGTGCAAAACTTCCTCGCCAAGAGCGACACCGTGATGCGAGATACGCCCGACGCAGGCATGGAGGAATTCCTCGCAACCATCGCGGTCACACGGGTTCTGCTCGGGCCATCGATGCGTATTCAAGCACCACCGAATCTCGTCGCGGCCGAAGAGACCGCGGCGTTGCTCGGTGCGGGCGTCGACGACTGGGGTGGCGTCTCCCCGCTGACTCCGGATCACGTGAACCCGGAACGGCCGTGGCCCAATCTCGACACGTTGGCCGAGCTGTCCGAAGCCGCCGGATACACGCTGATCGAGCGCACGGCAGCGCAACCGCAGTACGTTCTCGCGGGCGCGCCATGGATCGATCCGCGTATCGCCGCGCACGTGAACGCACTGGCAGATCCGAAGACCGGCATGGCGCGTGACGGCGTCCTCCCGACGGGGCTTCCCTGGCAGGAGCCGGACGAGGAGTGGGTGTCCTCGGGTCGAGTTGACTTGAACACCGAGATCGACACCGAGGGGCGCAACACCGAAACCCGCAGCGACCTGGACAACGCATTCGGGGATTGGGAGTCCATCCGGGAGCAGGTGCGCGATTTGGCGGGCCTCGAACGCGTCGACAGGGACCTGGTGGCCGCGCTCCGAGCAGCCGAGAAGGATCCCGCAGGTCTGTCCGACGAGCAGTACCTGGCGCTCGCGACGGCCGAGGGTACCGGCATGGACGCCGTCGCGGCCCTCGCCGACGACCTGCGCAGGCAGGTCAACGGCGAGACAGTCACCTACGTCGTCAACCGGAACATCAACTTCACCAACATCTGCTACACCGGCTGTCGGTTCTGTGCTTTCGCGCAGCGCAAGGGCGACGCGGATGCGTTCACGCTGTCCACGGCCGAAGTGGCGGACCGCGCCTGGGAGGCGCACGCTCTCGGTGCAACCGAGGTCTGCATGCAGGGCGGTATCGACCCGGAACTGCCGGTCACCGGCTATGCGGACCTGGTGCGCGCTGTGAAAGCACGGGTGCCGTCGATGCATGTTCATGCGTTCTCGCCGATGGAGATCGTCAACGGCGCTTCGCGAGGCGGACAGTCGATTCGCGATTGGCTCGTCGAACTTCGTGCCGCGGGGCTGGACACCATTCCTGGTACTGCAGCGGAGATCCTCGACGACGAGGTCCGCTGGGTGTTGACGAAGGGCAAGTTGCCTGCCGCGGAGTGGATCGAAGTTGTCACCACCGCACACGAAGTAGGCCTGCGATCGAGCTCGACGATGATGTACGGCCATGTCGACAATCCGTCGCACTGGGTCGGTCATATGAACGTGCTCAAGGGAATACAGGACAAGACAGGCGGATTCACCGAGTTCGTGCCACTTCCGTTCGTGCATCAGTCCTCGCCGCTGTATCTAGCCGGAGCGTCGCGTCCCGGCCCGACCAACCGTGACAACCGCGCAGTGCATGCATTGGCGCGGATCATGCTGCACGGACGTATCGACAGCATTCAGACTTCGTGGGTCAAGCTCGGCATCCCCGGCACTCAGGCGATGCTCAACGGGGGCGCGAACGACCTCGGCGGCACGTTGATGGAAGAAACCATCTCGCGGATGGCGGGGAGCCAGAACGGATCGGAGAAGACCGTCGCCGAGCTCCACGAGATTGCCAATGGGATCGGTCGTCCTGCCCGTGAACGCACGACGACATACGGTCTCGTCGACAAGTTCCCCGCGGTTGGACTCGTCTGAGCATGAACGATCGCACAGTCGTCTCAGCCCTCGATCGGGCCGTGGCCATCATCGACCCTGTTCTCGACATACTCGCCGAACGTGATCCGGTAGGCCTGAAGGCGAGAACGTTTCGAAAACCGACCGCCGAGGACACCGCCATCGACACCGTGCTCGACACGTTGGCGAAGACCCTGAACGCCACCGACTTCCCCGGTACCGCAGCATGGCTCGAGCTCGATGCGCAGGCCCGCTCGTGGTGGTGGGTCGCGCGGATCGGCGCCCTCAACACCGTGGCCGTTGCATTCCCCAGCGTCTTCGGTGTACTGGTCAACAGGCTGCCGTTGCAGGATCTGCTCGGCTTCGCGAACCAGGCGATGGTTCTCGTTGCCGTCGCCAGAGAGAACGGAGTGACAGACCGGTCGGCGCACGTGAGCTTGCTCGCGTCCGTACTGTGCGGCCGTGAGGTCGATCGCGACGGCTCCGAGCCCGATACCTCATCGACATGGACATCGACATCGAAGCGCGAGCGCGGACCCTTCGCGCTACTGCATGCGATGTGGGACGTCGCAAGAGTGCTCAGGGACGTCTCGAGCGAGTTGGCCAAGCGTCCGCACAGCCGTGGCATCTACCGGATTCTTTCCGCGATTCCGCTGGTCGGCGGCGTGGCAAGCTACGTCGGGGAACGTGGCGCGCTGTCCCGCGCTGCAAAACAGGGGATTGGTTGGGTTCACGCGAACGCCGAAAGTCCGAGCAACGTAGGCTAGGGCGGGGGTTCTCGGATGATCCGAGTGCCACAATGAGGACACCCTGCGCTGATTGTCGTAAATCTACGACGCGATACTAGGGTTCTCAGGGCACTGCAAGTAATGAACAACGCTTTCGGTGCCGATTACTGGAATGGGAGGGAGACCAGCAGTGACGTACACGATTGCGGAACCGTGCGTGGATGTACTCGACAAGGCATGCATCGAGGAATGCCCGGTGGACTGCATTTACGAAGGTGGCCGCATGCTGTACATCCACCCCGACGAGTGCGTCGACTGTGGTGCATGCGAACCGGTCTGCCCCGTCGAGGCGATCTTCTACGAGGACGACGTCCCGGAGCAGTGGAGTGGCTACGTAAGCGCGAACGTCGATTTCTTCGACGATCTGGGTTCACCCGGTGGGGCCGCGAAGCTCGGCAAGACCGATTTCGACCCACCGTTCATCAAGGCTTTGCCTCCCATGGGTGAGAGCTGACATTGGCGCGTATTTCCGTCGCGTCCGGCCTGCCCAACTTTCCCTGGGACTCACTGACTGCCGCGAAAAACAAGGCACAGTCGCACCCGGACGGGATCGTGGATCTGTCGGTAGGCACCCCCGTCGACCCGGTTGCTCCGATAATTCGTGCAGCGCTGGCGTCGGTATCCGACATACCCGGTTACCCGACGACCGTCGGCACGCTTGCCTTACGTGAAGCAGCAGTTGCAGCGCTGGCGCGGCGGTACGGCATAACGGGGATCGGCGTCGATGCCGTTCTGCCTGCCATCGGCACCAAGGAAATGATCGCCTGGTTACCGAGCCTTCTCGGTCTCGGTAGCCGCGACCTGGTGGTCATCCCTGAATTGGCTTACCCGACTTACGAGGTCGGAGCCCTCCTTGCAGGTACACGCATCATTCGTGCCGACGGCTTGAATCGACTCGGGCCCGAGCGCGCATCGCTCGTATTCGTGAACTCTCCTGCGAACCCGAGCGGCAAGGTGCTCGGCCTGGAGCACCTCCGCAAAGTGGTCTCGTGGGCCCGTGAGCGCGACGCCGTGGTCGTGTCCGACGAGTGCTACCTCGGCCTGACGTGGGAAGGCGAGGCGCTCTCGATCCTCGACCCCCGAGTCAGCGACGGCGACCATACGAATCTCCTTGCCGTGCACTCACTTTCCAAGACATCCAATCTCGCGAGCTATCGTGCCGGCTTCGTCGTCGGCGACCAGAAATTGGTAACCGAACTGCTCGAAGTCCGCAAACACGCAGGAATGATCATGCCGTTGCCCATTCAAGCTGCGATGACTGCGGCTTTGTCCGACGACGAGCACGAGAACATCCAGCGTGAGCGCTACCGTACCCGTCGCACCACGCTGCTCTCCGCCGTCAAAGCAGCCGGGTTCGAAGTAGACCACTCCGAAGCCGGGCTGTATCTCTGGGCCACCCGCGGCGAACCCTGCCGGGACACCATCGACTGGCTCGCCGAACGCGGCATCCTTGCCGCACCGGGTGAGTTCTACGGTCCCCGCGGATCCCAACACGTCCGTATCGCGCTGACCGCCACCGACGAGCGCATCCAGACTGCGGCGGAGCGGTTGACGGGCTAGGTTCGCGAGTATCCAGTTGCGCGTTGTCTGGCCTGGGTGTTTCCATTCAGTACATGACCGTCAGTGTGCTGGCCAGCTTTGCGGGTGTGTGCTTCCTGCTGGCGATCCTCCCTGGACCGGATTCGTTCCTCGTTCTTCGATACAGCATCGGAGGGCAGCGACCCGGAATGGCAGCGGCCATGGGCGTCGCACTCGGTGGTCTGTTCTGGGCAGTATTGGTTGCCGTCGGACTCGCAGCCATCGTCGAGCAGTCTGCGACCGTGTACCGAATCATCAAGATCCTCGGTGGGCTGTACCTGCTGTACCTCGGGATACGTGCGTTCATGGCGCGCAGGAAGACGAAGGTCGACGGTGAGCCGATGGTGCCGGTCGTGGCCTCGGCTCGGTCCGCCTTCGGTGCCGGTGTCCTTTCGTGCGCACTCAATCCCAAAGTCGGGCTGTTCTATCTCGCTGTTGTTCCCCAGTTCCTGACCGTGGTCACGTTCGCCGGAGCCATGACACTCGGAGTCGTGGAAGTGGTGGTCGCCGCGCTGGTCATGGGCGTCTTCTCGGTCGCGGCCTCACGTGCCGTCGTGTTGCTGCGGCGACCCAAGGTGACCGACTGGCTCGATCGCATCAGTGCAGGAATTCTCGCGGCCCTCGGCATCGGCACAGTCGCGTCCTCGGTGTAGGGCACAGGTGCCGTGATCGACCCCAACTCGAGGGTCAGACGATGTCCCAACCACCACGCCTGATGCGGAGGATGTAGACCAGTTCATTGCTGCCGAAGGCCTCGACCGTGGTGAACCGCTTGGGCGCAGCATTAGCCGACGGATTGCGTGCATTCGCTTCCTCGTAGATCTGGGCGGCCCGCAGGTCAGCGAGTTCCACACGTGTCCAGAAGTCGTCGGACTGCACCGAGTAGACCAGCCGAGGAGCACCGTCGCTGATGTGCGCGACCTCGATATCGTCCTCGTTGTCCAGGTCGTCGTCCAGACCTCCCTCGTCAGCGATTTCCTGGTCGGCATCGGTCCCGATCAAATAGACCCCGGGCTGCAGGTCTCCGGCGGGCACCGTCATGTACTCGGCGTAGTCACCGGTGTCGATTCCGTCGGCATCCATGTATGTACGGTAACCATGTGCTGCTCCGATCATTGAATCCACTCGCCGTTGCCCGCGGAGACGATATTGCCGACGCTGCGACGATCGGCGGTGTCTCCTTGTCCCGCGGTGACATTCTCGGCGCCGCGACGTCGGTCGCCGAGCGGATCTCGCGGGCGGAACGCCTGGCAGTACTTGCGACCCCCAGCGTCAAGACTGTGCTTGCCGTGGTCGGTGCGCTGATTGCAGGTGTGACGGTGGTGCCGATTCCGCCGGACGCTGGACCTGCCGAACGCGAACACATGCTTCGGGATTCCGGTGCGCAGGCATGGCTCGGCGAGGCGCCCGAAGACACGGCCGGCCTCGAGGTCCTGCCGGTTCGTCAGCACGCCAGGTCCTGGCACAGTTACCCGGATCCGCACCCGTCGTCCATCGCTTTCATTCTCTACACCTCCGGCACGACCGGCCCGCCGAAGGGCGTCCTGTTGTCGCGGGAAGCGATCGCGGCCGGCATCGACGCGGTAGCGCAGGCGTGGAACTGGACATCCCGGGACACTGTGGTGCACGGACTTCCGCTGTTCCATGTCCACGGACTGCTCCTGGGAATGCTGGGCCCGCTGCGCGTCGGAAGTCCGCTCGTGCACACCGGTAAGCCGACTCCCGAGCTGTATGCCGCCGCGAAAGGGACGCTGTATTTCGGTGTCCCGACGGTATGGTCCCGCATCGCCGCCGACGAGACGTCCGCGAGAGCTCTCGCACATGCCCGTCTGCTCGTCTCCGGTAGCGCGCCTTTACCCGTTCCGGTGTTCGAGAAACTGAAAGAACTGACCGGCCAGGCGCCCATCGAGCGCTACGGAATGAGCGAAACACTGATCACGATCAGCACCCGCTCCGACGGAGAACGTAGGCCCGGCTCCGTGGGGCTGCCGGTCGAGGGCGTCGAAACACGAATCGTGAGCGAGGCAGGGGAGACGCTCCCACACGACGGCGAGTCGATCGGCGCGCTGCAGGTGCGCGGTCCGATGCTGTTCGCCGGCTACCTGAACAACCCGGAGGCGACGGCGAAAGTCTTCACCGAGGACGGGTGGTTCGACACCGGCGACGTAGCGGCCATCGGCCCGGACGGATTCCACCGCATCGTCGGACGCGCATCCACCGACCTGATCAAGACCGGTGGCTATCGCGTCGGTGCCGGTGAAATCGAGACCGTTCTGCTGGGGGACCCGAGCGTCGACGAGGTTGCCGTAGTGGGGCTTCCGGACGACGACCTCGGTCAGCGCATCGTCGCATTCGTCGTCGGCACGGGTGTCGAACCGTCGGCTCTCATCGATCTCGTCGCGAACGAACTCTCGATTCACAAGCGGCCGAGGGAAATTCGCGTCGTGGATTCGCTACCCCGCAACGCGATGGGCAAGGTTCAGAAAAAGCAGCTCGGCTGAGCGGGTTATTCGACGAGGTGCCCGAACCCGACGACGGCCGAATCCTCGGATACGTCGACGGTATGTACGCGGATCTTTCCGAGTTCGTTACCACCTACCGTGGTGGCTGTGTTTCCGTCGATCGCCACGACGATGTTGGTGTGCTGACCGATCCAACTGCTGTTGTCGTAGAGCACGACATCCCCGACCGCCGGGATGTATCCCTTCGGTTCGAATCTGCCCTCGTCTTGGTAGTACTCGGTCAGCGTGTACACACCGGGGATCCGCCAGCTCCCGGAATTCGGATTGCTCAATGGCTGTCCGGCCTCACGCATGATCCAGCTGACGAAGTTTGCGCACCATGCTTCTTCGACACCGTCGGAGTAGAACGTTCCCGGGTTCTGCCGGGTGTGTTCGGTGCGGAGAAGTTCGACGACCTCGGCCTGCTCCGAAGACAGAGCCGCAGCGTCGACATCGGGAAAAGCAGTAGTGTCCCACGGCAAGTATCTGCTCGGGGCCAACCACAACACGCCCGCTGCCAACAGCACGGTGGCGGCAAGAACTCCGGCGACCCATCCCCACTTTCGACGGCTCGTGCGCGGAGCCGGTGAGGTGCTCACCGCTTGCGCGCGCACTGGCGCGGTGTCGACCCCGTCGTTACCCATCAGCGGAGTGTATCGGCTTCGGTTGGATGATCGCGCAGGCCGAGCTGTTACTGTCGGCCCCGCGACGCGGCTGTTTCGATCAAAAATTCTTCGGAAGGCTCAAGATGGAATACGACCTACAGCGATTCGTCGACGCGCAGGATCCGGTGTGGGACACCGTCCGCGCCGAACTGAAAGCCGGCCGCAAACGCACCCACTGGATGTGGTTCGTTTTCCCACAACTCGCTGGGCTCGGACGTAGTGCGACGGCTCAGCACTTCGGTATTGCGGACCGCGTGGAAGCACAGATGTACCTCTCGCACGAAGTGCTGGGGCCTCGACTGCGGAAGGCCGCCGCGATGGTGGCGAAGATCGCCGACGGGACCGCCGCCGAGATTTTCGGCTATCCGGACGATCTGAAGCTGCAGTCGTCGATGACCTTGTTCGCCGAAGTCGACCCGGGTATTCCGATTTTCGGCGAGGTAATGCAGAAGTACTACGACGGTAAGCCGGACGATCGAACTATCGATTTGCTCGACGACTAACATCAACTTTCATGACGAACGAGCAACTCGGATCCATCGCCTTCATCCAAGCCACGTGGCACAGTGAGATAGTCGACCGGGCGCGTCAGGGATTCGTTTCCGAGTTGGCGGCGCAGGGCTATAAGGAAGCGTCGGTAGTCCAGTTCTCGGTCCCCGGAGCCTTCGAGATTCCGTTGCACGCCCAGCGTCTGGCACGCACGGGGAAATATTCGGCAATCGTGGCTGCCGCGCTTGTCGTCGACGGCGGAATCTATCGGCACGAATTCGTCGAATCGGCAGTTATCGACGGTCTGATGCGGGTCCAACTCGACACCGACGTACCAGTGTTCTCCGTGGTACTGACGCCCCACCACTTCCACGAGCACGCAGATCACTCAGCGTTCTTCACCGCACATCTGGAGCGGAAGGGAGTCGAGGCGGCACGCGCAGTGGTTGCCACTCTCGACTCCCTTCGAACCATCTAGTCGTTGGCGTGAAGTGCGGCGTTCAGTTCGACGCCGGTGCCCTTCCACGGCACGACCTCGACGGCACCGGACACCGAGTTACGACGGAACAACAGATTGCTGTTTCCGTTGAGCGTCGCAGCCTTCACGACGGTGCCGTCCGGTCCGGTGACCTTGGTTCCCGCGGTGATGTAGAGGCCTGCTTCGACGACACAGTCGTCGCCGAGGGAAATTCCGAGTCCGGAGTTGGCGCCGAGTAGGCAACGCTCGCCGACCGAGATGACGTTCTTGCCGCCGCCGGACAGTGTTCCCATGATCGACGCGCCACCGCCGACGTCGGAGCCGTCACCGACGACGACTCCGGCCGAGATTCGGCCTTCGACCATCGAGTTGCCGAGCGTACCCGCGTTGAAGTTGACGAATCCCTCATGCATGACCGTTGTTCCGCTGGCCAGATGCGCACCCAGTCGGACGCGATCGGCGTCGGCGATCCGAACGCCGGACGGCGCGACGTAATCGACGAGACGGGGGAACTTGTCGATGCTGAGGACCGTGACGTGGCCGCGGGCGCGAAGGCGGGTGCGGACCGTCTCGAAACCGTCGACTGCTGCCGGTCCGAAGTTGGTCCATACGACGTTGGCAAGAAAGCCGAACTGGCCGTCCAGGCTGAGCCCGTGCGGCTGAACGAGACGATGCGAGAGCAGATGCAGGCGCAGGTAGACGTCGTGCGCGTCGATCGGTGCGTCGTCGAGCGAGGCGATGGTGGTCCGGACGGCGACGACGTCGACTCCGCGAGCCTCGTCCGGTCCGACGAGGGCGGCGAACTCGGCGGGGATGTCCGACCCCTCGAGCCGCGTAGTACCGACGGGCCCGTTACCGCCCAGCTCGGGGCTGGGGTACCAGGTGTCGAGGACGACTCCGCTGGTGGTGATGTTGGCAATGCCTATTGCTGATGCTCCCTGTGCGCTCACAGGTACCGAGGATACGGCGTGCGTCGTCGAAGGCGGAAGCGCGACGGCGACGGGCGTGCGTGCTAAACATGATTCATGACTTTGGGGGCGCAATTCCGACGGTGGGGCACGGGTGCGGTAACGGCCGTATTGATCGCAGGAGGAACAACGGTCTTGCAGGCGCCGACGGCGTCCGCGGCACCTGAGTGTGCTGCGGTGAGCGCACCGCCGGTGAAGGTCGCCCAGATCGACGGGTCGGCTCTCGAAGGGCTCGCGGTCGACGGGCAGGGCAGGCTCTACACGACCGACATCGTCACTGGCCGGGTCTACCGGATCGATGCGCCGGGCCAGGCCGCGTATCCTATCGCGACGGTCCCCAGCGGCGGCGGTGGCGCCCTTGCCTGGATGCCGGACGGCAGTTTGCTCGTCGGGTACGGCGCCGATCCCCGCGTCTTCGTCGGTGATCTCATCAAGGCTGCAGGCATCGTTCGGCTGAACATCGATACGCTCGAGCTCAGCCCGTTCGCGACGGGTTTGAGTGCCGCAAACGGACTCGCTGTCGCCGGCGATGGAACTGTGTACGCGACGAACGATTTCGGTGGTCTCATCGGGCAAGTTCGCCCCGACGGATCGGTGAACTCCGAGTGGGCAAGGTTCCCCAGCGCCAACGGCGCCGTGCTCGATCCTGCAGGCGAGTACCTGTATGTGTCTCGGACGTTCGTGAACTCCGGCGTGAGCCGAATCCCTGTCGCCGATCCATCGAGGCCGGAGAGCATTCTCGACTTCTCCGGTGTCGACGCGTTGAGCGCACCAGACGGTCTGACACTCGATTCCGCAGGCCGCCCCGTCGTCCCGCTCAACGCTCGCGGGCAAGTAGTTCGCATCGATGCACCCGGGCAGTACTGCGTCCTCGGCAGTGGCATTCCGTTGTCGAGTGTTCTGATCTACGGCCGAGGTGAGCAGGGTTTCTCTGCTGGAAAGCTGTTCCGGGCAGGATTCGATGGCGCGGTGTACGAGATTCCCGGAGGCGCACTTCAGAGGCGGGAGTAGCGGGAGTTGTGGCGGCGGAACGATCTGGAAGTAGTCTCGTACGGTGAGTTCGCACCCGGCTTTGAATCTGCATTCCGACCCCATCGATCTGACAGCGGCGCTGGTGGACATACCCAGTGTTTCGCGTGAGGAGTCGGTGATCGCCGATGCGGTGGAGGCCGCGCTGCGTGAACAGACGGTCGGTTTCGAGATCATCCGGAGCGGTAATGCGGTTCTTGCGCGCACCGATCGTGGGCTTCCCAGTCGCGTGATGCTCGCCGGTCACCTCGATACCGTCCCGATTGCCGACAATGTGCCGAGCAGGCGTGAACGCGACAGTGTCGAGGGCGATGTTCTGCATGGTTGTGGCACCGTCGACATGAAGTCGGGGGACGCCGTCTTTCTTCATCTCGCTGCCACCATCGACGACCCGGCGCATGACATCACGCTGGTGTTCTACGACTGTGAAGAGATCGATGCGGCGCTCAACGGCCTGGGGCGGATCGAACGTGAGCTGCCGGAGTGGCTTGCGGCCGACGTGGCGATTCTCGGTGAGCCGTCCGGTGGATTCATCGAGGCGGGCTGCCAGGGGACGCTGCGAGTGCGGCTTTCGGCGGGTGGGACGAGAGCGCACAGTGCACGATCGTGGCTGGGGGACAACGCAATTCATAAGTTCGGTGCTGTGCTCAACAGGTTGGCTGCATACAGTGCGCGAGAGGTGGATATCGATGGCTGTGTGTACCGCGAAGGTCTGCAGGCTGTCCGTATTTCCGGTGGCGTGGCAGGCAATGTCGTCCCCGACGCAGCCGAGCTGGATGTGAACTTTCGCTTCGCCCCCGATCGGAGTGTCGCGCAGGCGATCGAGCATGTTCGTGACGTGGTCGACGGGCTCGATCTCGGGTTCGAGGTCACCGATTCTTCACCCGGTGCGTTACCTGGACTCGCTGCACCTGCTGCTGCAGCGTTGATCGAGGCGGCCGGTGGCCGGTTTCGCGCCAAGTACGGCTGGACCGACGTGTCGCGGTTCTCGGCGCTCGGTATCCCGGCGGTCAACTACGGTCCTGGAGACCCGAACTTGGCGCACAAGCGCGACGAGCGGGTGCCCACCGATCAGATCACGAATGTCGCGGCTGTCCTGCGGGGATACCTGACCGCTGGATAACCTGTGGTCCCGATGGTAGATGGGCCGGATAACCTGTAAAACATGGAGACGCCAGCGAAACACATGGGTTCGGTGACGTTGCGTCGTGGACGCAACACCGAGTCATCGACCTCCGATCAACGATTGCTCGATCAGCGCGGAACGGAAAACTGGACTCACACCGACCCGTGGCGGGTGCTACGGATTCAGAGTGAGTTCGTGGAGGGTTTCGGCGCTCTCGCCGAGGTACCGAAGGCGGTCACGGTGTTCGGTTCGGCCCGAACCCCGCGTGATCACGATGAGTACAAGTCTGCCCGCGAGCTCGGAAGTGCGTTGGCGAAAGCGGGATTTGCGGTGATCACCGGCGGCGGCCCTGGAATCATGGAAGCGGCGAACCGCGGAGCGAGTACTGTCGACGGCTACTCGATCGGGCTCGGCATCGAGTTGCCCTTCGAGCAAGGCCTCAACGACTGGGTAGATCTGGGTATCGACTTCCGGTACTTCTTCGTCCGAAAGACGATGTTCGTGAAGTACTCCCAGGCATTCATCTGTCTCCCCGGCGGTTTCGGCACTCTCGACGAATTGTTCGAGGCTCTCACTCTGGTGCAGACGGGCAAAGTGACGCGCTTTCCGATCGTCCTGATCGGCACAGAGTTCTGGTCCGGTCTCATCAGTTGGATCAAGGACACACTGGTCGCACAAGGCAAGATCTCCTCGGCCGACCTGGACCTGATCCGTTGCACCGACAGTGTGGAGGAAGCAGTGCAGATCGTGAACAGTGTTTGCGGAGAGTCGGAGTGAGCGAAGCTGTCGTAATCAGGGTGTGTGTCTACTGTGCGTCGGGGCCGGTGGATTCGTCGTTTCTCGAGCTGGCGCGTGAACTCGGTACCGCGATCGGCCAACGGGGATGGCAGTTGGTCTCCGGTGGCGGAAACGTCTCGATGATGGGGGCGGTAGCCGAATCAGCCCGCGCTGCAGGCGCTTTCACCGTCGGAGTCATCCCCAAAGCTCTCGTTCATCGAGAGGTCGCCGACGTCGACGCCGATGAATTGATCGTCACCGACACCATGCGTGAACGCAAGAAAATCATGGAAGACCGGGCCGACGCGTTCATCGCGCTACCCGGCGGCATCGGAACGCTTGAGGAGCTGTTCGAAACCTGGACGGCCGGGTATTTGGGCATGCACGACAAGCCCGTCGTACTACTGGATCCAACGGACCACTACGCAGGCCTGTTGCAGTGGCTCGACGGGCTGTCCTCGACCGGCTTCGTTCAACAACGGGCACTGGACAAGCTGATCAGAACAGCCACCGTGGCCGATGCGCTTGCCGCCTGTTCTCCTCGATGAAACCAAAGGTTACTCTGGAGTAAGGTAATAGGGATCACATCGCTCGAAGGGGAGTACATGGCTGTCGACGCCCGTCAGAAGATTGGACTGACCGACCTCGCGGTCGCGTTGCCGAAAATGGTGACGGAGGTGCCGAGCATGCTGCGCGGTGTCCTGGGCTTTACTCGCAAACCACATCACAAGGCCTCGATCGGCCTGGTGTTCCAGGATGCTGCTGCCAAGCGCGGAGACCGACCCTTCGTGCGATTCGAAGGTGAATCGGTGTCGTACGCCGACGCCAACGCAATGGTCAATCGGTATGCCCACGTGTTCACCGACCTGGGCGTAGGGCGCGGCGACGTGGTTGGTGTACTCAGCAAGAACAGGCCGGAGGCGCTCTTTGCGGCGCTCGCTGCCGTCAAGCTGGGCGCTACCGCAGGAATGCTCAACTACAACCAGCGGGGCAACGTCCTCGAACACAGCCTCGGCATCCTGTCGGCGACCGTTCTGGTCCTCGACGAGAACGCTCAGGAAGCGCTCGACTCGTTGGACGACGTTCCCGAGGCGGGCGTAGTTCTGCCGATGCGCGAGCTTGCCGAACTCGCGGCGGATGCCAGCGCGGACAACCCGTCGGTGACTGCGCAGATCCAGGCCAAAGAAAATGCTTTCTACATTTTCACGTCCGGCACCACCGGCCTGCCGAAGGCAAGTTTGATGAGTCATTTCCGCTGGCTCAAGTCGATGTCCGGGCTGGGCAACATGGGTGTGCGGCTGCGCGAAGACGACGTCATCTACTGCTGCCTGCCGCTCTATCACAACAATGCGCTGACGGTGACGCTGTCATCGGTGCTCGCCGGCGGTGCCGCGATGGCCATCGGTAAACAGTTCTCGGTCAGCAACTTCTGGGAAGACGTCAAGGTCAACAAGGCGACCGCGTTCACCTACATCGGCGAATTGTGCCGCTACCTGCTGACTCAGGAGAAGCGGCCGGACGACCGAGACAACACGATCGAGCTCGTCGTCGGCAACGGCTTACGCCCCGAGATCTGGGAAGAGTTCACCGAGCGTTTCGGAATCTCACGCGTTGCGGAGTTCTATGGCGCGAGCGAATGCAACATCGCGTTCATCAACGCTCTGAACATGAAGAAGACTGCAGGCATCTGCCCACTTCCGTATGCCGTCGTCGAATACGACGAGGAGTCGGGCGAGGCGAAGCGCGGAAGCAACGGCCGGCTTATCAAGGTCGCGAGCGGCGAGGTAGGTCTTTTGCTGTCCAAGGTCACCGACCGCGCGCCGTTCGACGGCTACTCGGACGAGAAGGCGACGGAGAAGAAGCTCGTGCGAGACGGGTTCAAAGATGGAGACTGCTGGTTCGACACCGGCGACCTGGTCCGGCATCAGGGTTGGATGCACGTCGCCTTCGTCGATCGGCTCGGTGACACCTTCCGGTGGAAGGGAGAGAACGTCGCGACGACGCAGGTCGAGGGCGCGCTCGGCGGCCACCCATCGGTGAACGGTGTCGTCGTCTACGGCGTCGACATCGAAGGAACCGACGGCAAGGCAGGTATGGCTGCGGTGACGTTGCGTGACGGTGAGAGCTTCGATGGAAAATCGGTCGCCGAGCATCTCTACGACAAACTGCCCTCGTACGCGGTTCCGCTGTTCGTCCGTGTGGTGGACAGTCTCGAGCAGACCTCGACGTTCAAGAGCCAGAAGGTTGCCCTGCGCAAACTCGGCTACGGCGACGACCCCGAGGCCGAGCTGTACGTACTCCGCGGCAAGTCGGTTGGGTACGACAAGGCGTACGACGGATATATCGACGAGGTAGCTGCAGGCAAGGCCCCCAAGGGTTAGGGAAGAAGCGAAGCGGCCAGTGTGCCTTCCAGCCACTGGCCGAATCGGTCTTCTCGACCAGCCGCACAGCCGCACAGCCTTTGGTGCGTGAAGAGATGCCACTATTGATTCATGAGCACCCTTTGCGGCAAACCGGTCGCCACCGACCGCGCACTCGTCATGGCGATTGTGAACCGCACCCCGGATTCGTTCTACGACAAAGGTGCGAATTTCACCGACGACGCGGCCATGGCGTCGGTGCACCGCGCTGTCGAGGAGGGCGCGGACATGGTCGATATCGGCGGCGTCAAAGCCGGACCCGGTGATGTGGTCGACGCGGCCGAGGAAATTCGCCGCGTGATTCCGTTCGTCGAAGCCATTCGAGGCGAATACCCCGATCTGTTGATCAGTGTCGATACCTGGCGTAGCGAGGTGGCAAAGCTCGCGTGCGGAGTCGGTGCAGATTTGATCAACGACACCTGGGCGGGGGCCGATCCCGGTCTCGTCGCAGTCGCCGCGGAAGAGGGCGTCGGGATCGTGTGCTCACACACCGGAGGGGCGACGCCACGGACGCGTCCGCACCGCGTCCGATATACCGATGTCGTCGCCGATGTCGTCGCCGAGGTGACGAAAGCAGCAGAAGCGGCGCTTGCTGCAGGAGTTCGCCGCGACTCGATTCTGATCGATCCAACCCATGATTTCGGAAAAAACACCTATCACGGGCTCGAGTTGTTGCGGCGAGTGGACGTTCTTGTAAACACCGGATGGCCAGTGCTGATGGCGCTGAGCAACAAGGATTTCATAGGCGAGACTCTTGGTGTAGAACTCGCCGATCGGTTGGAGGGAACATTGGCAGCGACAGCATTGGCCGCAGCAGGCGGAGCTCGCATGTTTCGAGTGCACGAGGTCGCATCGACCAGAAGAGTCGTAGACATGGTTGCCGCAATACTGGGGACGAGGATTCCCGAACGAACCATCAGGGGGCTCGCATGACGCTGGCCGACCGAACGGCGGTGAGGGAATCGTGGGCAGCCTCGCATAGCTGGGATGAACCGTCGTGGTCTCTGGCGGAGCTGGAAGCAGCGAAGAAGGGCCGAACCGTCTCGGTTGTTCTACCAGCCCTCGACGAAGAACAGACCGTGGCCGCGGTCATCGACACGATCCACCCGTTGCTGGGAGGGCTGGTCGACGAACTGATCGTCTTGGACTCCGGATCCACCGACGCCACCGCAGAACGGGCCAGGGCAGCCGGTGCACGGGTGATCAGTCGAGAGGAAGCAATACCAGGGCTCGAGCCCGTACCAGGTAAAGGCGAAGTGCTGTGGCGGGCTGTCGCAGCGTCGACCGGTGACCTCATCGCCTTCGTGGACTCCGACCTCATCAACCCCGACCCGGCCTTCGTTCCGAAGCTGCTGGGGCCGTTGTTGACGGTCGAGGGAATCCATCTGGTGAAGGGGTATTACCGGCGCCCGTTACGGGTGAGCGGCGGTGAGGACGCCAACGGTGGAGGACGGGTCACCGAGCTCGTCGCCCGCCCTCTGCTGGCAGCTATGCGTCCAGAATTGACCAGCGTGATCCAACCGCTCGGTGGGGAGTACGCCGGCACCCGCGAGTTGTTGTCTGCCGTCCCGTTCGCGCCCGGCTACGGCGTCGAGATCGGGCTGCTGCTCGATACCTACGATCGGCTCGGCCTCGACGCCATCGGCCAGGTCAACCTCGGTGTACGCAAGCATCGGAACCGTCCGCTCGTCGAACTCGGTGCCATGAGTCGTCAGATCGTCGGCACCATGCTCGGGCGATGCGGAATCCCGGACTCGGGAGCCGGGCTGACACAGTTCCGCGTCGACGGTGACTCTTTCGTCCCGTTCTCGACAGAGGTCTCGTTGGAGGATCGACCGGCTATCAATACCTTGCACGTGTGACGGGCAGGGCTGCGTGAGACTATCGATCCATGCTGACGCTACTTCTCTACGTCGTCATCATCGCCGTGATCGCAGCCCTGCTCTTCTTTGTGGCAAGCGTCGTGTTCGGACGCGGTGAAGAACTCGAACCGCTGCCCGAAGGCACCACCGCTACAGTGCTGCCCGCAGAAGGTGTGACCGGTGACGATGTACGAACGCTGAAATTCCAGCAAACGGTGCGTGGCTACAAGCAGAGCGAAGTCGATTGGGCTCTCGATCGGCTGGGTGCCGAGATCGATCTCCTGCGGTCTGCTCTGGCAGCGAAGTCCGTGGAATGACGGCGGTACCCGGACCCGACGGGCTACTGCGCTGTCCATGGGGTGCTACCTCGGACGACCTCTACCGGGAGTATCACGACACCGAATGGGGCCGGGAAGTGCACGGCCGGGATGCCCTGTACGAGCGACTGTGCCTCGAATCGTTCCAATCCGGACTGTCGTGGATCACCATCTTGCGTAAACGCGAAAGCTTTCGGCGCGCGTTCGCGGGTTTCGACCCGGAGAGAGTCGCTCGCTTCGGGGAGGACGACGTCGCCCGACTGATGGCCGATGCCTCCATCGTCCGCAACAAGGCCAAGATCGCCGCAACGATAGCCAACGCGCGGGTCGTCCTCGAACTGGTGGGAACCGATCTCGACACTCTGCTGTGGTCGTTCGCGACCCCGCCGCGACCGAGCCGGCTCGTCGACGCCTCGGAGGTGCCGGCGGTGACGGCGGAGTCGACGGCGATGGCCGCCGACCTCAAGCGCCGTGGCCTGCGGTTTGTCGGACCGACAACGGCCTACGCGCTGATGCAGGCCACCGGAATGGTGGACGATCACCTGTCTGACTGTTTGGTGTCGGTCCTCAATACCGACTCCAGTTCCCGATATCTGGCTCGATAGGGAAGAATAGTGATCAAGAACCTTTCTCGCCCTGCGGTGAGAAATCTTTTTTGGCCGAGGCGCAGTGCAGTGTGGCGCAGATCTGGAGGGAGCAGAGGATGGCGGCTATGAAGCCCCGGACCGGAGACGGTCCCCTCGAAGCAACCAAAGAGGGACGAGGAATCGTGATGAGGGTGCCGCTGGAAGGCGGCGGGCGCCTGGTCGTCGAACTCACCCCAGACGAGGCAGCAGCACTCGGTGAGGAATTGAGGGGCGTCACCGGATAGCTGCTGTTCTTTTCTACCCATAGCCCCGTGCGCGAAGTCGGCGAACGGGGCTTTGTGGTGAAGTCGGTCCATACGGAGAGAACGAAAATGCTGAGCGAAGTGATGGATCTACTGGCGTGCCCGCACTGCACCTCGGATCTCGAGGCTATCGAGGACGGTCGTGTCTTGCGGTGCGGGCGTGGGCATACCTTCGACGTCGCACGTCAGGGTTACGTCAGTTTGCTGGCGGGAAACGCAGGCAAGATCGTCGGTGATTCCGCCGAGATGATCGAGGCGCGGTCGGAGTTTCTCGACAGTGGACACTTCGATCGGATCATCGCTGCCGTAGCCGAGGCCATGTCGGCACACGATCCCGCCACCGTGCTCGAGGTGGGCGCGGGTACCGGACACTATCTGGCGGCCGTACTCGAGACGTTCGAGCGCATGAGGGGCGTCGGGATCGACGTGTCCAAGCCGGCGGCCAGAAAAGTCTCTCGTGCGCATCCGCGACTGGGATCCGTCGTGGCCGACGTGTGGCAACCACTGCCGGTGCGTACCGGATCGATCGATGCGGTCAGTTGCGTGTTTTCGCCGCGGAACGCCCCTGAGCTACGACGCATTCTCGCTCCGAACGGAGTTTTGGTCGTCGTCACGCCGACCGAACATCATCAGCAGGAACTGATCGAAACTCTCGGCCTCCTCAGTGTCGACGAGGACAAGGCGCGGCGCCTCGGAGAATCTCTCGCCGGCCGCTTCGAGCAGTTGGACGCTACCCATATCGAATTCACGATGACGCTCGATCACATGAGCATCGCAAGCCTTGTGGGGATGGGCCCGTCGGCGAGGCATTCAACGGATGCCTTGCGCCGCACTGCAATCGCAGCCTTACCGGACACCGTCGAGGTGACGGCCTCGGTGACCGTTGGAACTTACCGGGCCCTGGCCGCCAGCGCTGCGTTGTAGACCTCGACCGTCTGCTGCGCGATAGCAGCCCACGAGAATTCGGCGATGGCCCGTGCTCGACCAGCTTTGCCCATCGCCGTCGCGGTCTTCGGGTCGAGCGCGACAGCGTTGACGGTGTCGGCCAAGGAACGTTCGAACAGCTGTGGCTCATAGGAGTTGTAGTGCACGAGGCGTCCGGTCACACCGTCGTCGACCACCTCGGGAATGCCGCCGACATCGGATGCGACGACGGCAGTTTCGGTGGCCATGGCTTCGAGGTTGACGATCCCCAGAGGCTCGTACACCGACGGGCATACGAATACGTCTGCTGCCGAAAGTATTTCGCGCACCTTCTCGGTGGGAAGCATCTCGCGAACCCAAAACACATTCGATCGGGTCTCGGCGAGTTCGGCTACTGCTCGCTCGGTATCGGCGGCAATCTCCGGGGTGTCCGGCGCGCCCGCGCACAGGACCAGCTGAATGGACGGGTCGAAATGATGCGCTGCCGCAATGAGGTGGCCGACACCCTTTTGGCGGGTGATGCGTCCGACGAACGCCGCCATCGGCCTGTTCGGGTCGACGCCGATGTCTGCCAGCGCGGAATCCTCGGGGGCCGCCGCTGGACCTGGATGCCAATTCTCGGTGTCGATACCGTTGCGTACCACGTGGACTCGGCTGGGATCCAGGCGCGGATAGGCGTCGAGAACATCCTTGGCCATGCCCTCGCTGACCGCGATGACGGCATCCGCGTACTCGACAGCGTTGCGTTCGGACCATGAAGAGATGCGATAACCGCCGCCCAGTTGCTCGGCCTTCCACGGCCTGCGGGGCTCGAGTGAATGGGCGGTGAGAATGTGCGGCACGCCGTACAGTTCGGCTGCGAGATGCCCGGCAAGCCCGGTGTACCAGGTGTGCGAGTGCACGACATCGGCGCCGGCCGCAGCGCCTGCCATCCGTAGTTCGGCGGACAGTGTCGTCAGGGCGGGGTTGGCCCCTGCCAATGCGGGATCGGGATCGTGAACCTGCGCGGTATCGCGCGGTGCCCCCATACAGTGAATGTCGACCTCGCACAGCGATCTCAGCTGTGCCGACAGCTCGGTCACATGTACACCTGCGCCGCCGTAGACCTCAGGCGGAAATTCCCTTGTCATCATTGCCACGCGCACATCTGTCAACCTACATTCCTTGTGCGAACCGCGTGTACTGCTGGCGAGGTTCATCCGGTGCGGATAGGTTGGGGAGGTGAGGACACAACCGCACGTACTAGGCATTGTGCTGGCAGGCGGTGAGGGTAAGCGTCTTTACCCGATGACCGCCGACCGAGCCAAACCAGCTGTCCCCTTCGGTGGCGCATATCGATTGATCGACTTCGTGCTCAGCAATCTCGTCAATGCCGGTTACCTCCGGCTGTGCGTGCTGACTCAGTACAAGTCCCATTCGCTGGACCGTCATATCTCGCAAACCTGGCGGCTGTCGGGCTTCGCGGGGGAATACATCACGCCGGTACCGGCGCAGCAACGTCTGGGCCCTCGCTGGTACACCGGCAGCGCCGACGCGATCTTCCAGTCGCTCAACCTCGTCTACGACGAAGACCCCGAATACATCGTCGTTTTCGGTGCCGATCACGTGTACCGCATGGACCCGGAACAGATGGTCCAGCAGCACATCGATTCAGGTGCAGGCGTCACTGTGGCGGGCATCAGGGTTCCGCGCAGCGAAGCGTATGCATTCGGCTGCATCGACTCCGACGAGAACGGGAACATCACTCAGTTTCTCGAGAAGCCGGCGCACCCACCCGGGACTCCCGACGACCCGAACGTCACCTATGCCTCGATGGGCAACTACGTGTTCACCACGAAGGTGCTCATCGACGCCATCAAAGCCGACGCCGAGAACTCCGACTCCGACCACGACATGGGCGGCGACATCATCCCCGCTCTCGTCGAGGCGGGCATGGCGTCGGTGTACGACTTCAACGACAACGTCGTTCCCGGTGCTACCGAACGCGACCGCGGATACTGGCGAGACGTAGGAACCATCGACGCGTTCTACGATGCGCACATGGATCTGGTGTCCGTGCACCCGATCTTCAATCTCTACAACCGTCGCTGGCCCATTCGCGGGGCCGCCGAAAACCTTCCGCCCGCAAAATTCGTACAGGGCGGTCTCGCACAGGAATCCGTTGTGGGTGCAGGCTGCATCCTCTCGGCGGCAACGGTTCGCAATTCGGTTCTGAGCTCGAACGTCATGATCGACAGTGGCGCGACCGTGGAGGGCAGCGTACTGATGCCCGGGGTGAAAATCGGCAAGGGTGCGGTCGTTCGTCGGGCGATCCTGGACAAGAATGTCGTCGTCGGTGACGGCGAAATAGTCGGCGTCGACATCGAGCGAGACAAAGAGCGGTTCAACGTCTCCGCCGGTGGCATCGTCACCGTCGGCAAGGGCATCTGGATCTAGCGGCCATCACAGCTGGCAGCCCTTACAGCTAGCCGCCGTCATTCAGCTCCGTGAGGCGCAGATCAGCCCGTCACCGAGGGGGAGCAGAACTGTCGTGAGGCGGTCGTCCTCGGCGATAGCGCGGGCGGCAGCGCGGACGGCGACGGTGGTGGCGTCACGCTGCGTGGAGTCGGGGACCCGTCCGCTCAGTAGGGCGTTGTGCAGCACCAGAACTCCGCCGGGTCGGAGTAGTCGCACGCTCTCCTGTACGAAATGCAGGTGGTCCACCGGACTGGTGTCGATGAACACCAAATCGTAGGTGTCGTCGGCGAGGCGTGGGAGGACATCGAGCGCCCACCCGTTGATGAGGCGCGTCCGCGACGGCGCGATACCCCCGGCACGGAACGCTTCCTTGGCGGCGCGCTGATGCTCGGGTTCGGTGTCGATGGTGGTGAGAACGCCGTCCTCGCGCATGCCGTCGAGCAGCCACAGGCCGGACACTCCGGCGCCCGTTCCGACCTCGACGACGGTCTTGGCGCCGAGCATCTGCGCGAAGATGCTCAGTACCGCCCCGACGGACGGCGGCACGGGGGCGGCGCCGAGATCGTCTGCGCGTTCGCGAGTATTGACGAGGATCTCGTCTTCCTGCACGGACTCCTCGGCGTAGGTGAGCAACTTCTCGGCATTAGTCAGCACATGCCGAGGCTATCGTGGCAGGAGCAAAGCCTGCGGAGCGACTCGGTTGATCTGATCTGCGGCGAAGCCTGCGGAGCGACTCGGTTGATCTGCCTGCCACTTTCTCAGCGGCACCTCAGCTTTTTCATACGGTGGACACACGCGGATGCGACAAGCTACTGGAGATCGCTTGATCGAGAAGACACACGCGGGAACATCTCGGCGGAGCCGCAGGTTGTACACGGCACGGGAGCTACACCAACGTGGTCCTGAGCAGGAGGATCCAACTATTTACAAGATCAACGGAGATCGAGACACCGCTCGATTGCCCGAGCCCGCCGATTCTGCTGCGCTAGCGGATCTGAGCGGCACTGCCGCATTCGACGCCACCGGCGAAAAGAACACGATGCCGTCCTGGGACGAGCTCGTTCGCGAGCACGGCGACCGCGTGTACCGCTTGGCATACCGGTTGTCCGGCAACGCGCAGGATGCCGAAGATCTCACACAGGACACTTTCATTCGTGTGTTCCGTTCGCTGTCGAACTACCAGCCCGGCACGTTCGAAGGCTGGCTGCACCGCATCACCACGAACCTGTTTCTCGACATGGTCCGTCGGCGCAATCGGATTCGAATGGAAGCTCTGCCCGAGGACTACGACCGGGTCCCGTCCGAGCTCCCGAACCCGGAACAGATCTACCACGACGCACGCCTCGACCCGGATCTGCAGTCCGCGCTGGACTCGTTGGCGCCGGAGTTTCGCGCCGCAATCGTGCTGTGCGACATCGAAGGGCTGTCTTACGAGGAGATCGGTGCAACACTCGGGGTGAAGCTCGGAACCGTCCGAAGTCGGATCCACCGTGGACGCGCGGCGCTTCGCGAGTACCTTCGAGTGCACGGGAAGGTCGAGACGGATCACGCAAGTGTCCAGTAGCTACCAGGAGGGTTGGATGACGCAGGCCCGCAAGCCACGGCAGTTCAGCTCGACAGAGCATCTGGCCAGCGAAGCAGTTGCCTCCTTCGTGGACGGCGAACTTCGAATGACCGCCTACTTACGAGCCGCCCACCACATCGCCGAGTGCCATGAGTGCGCCGCCGAGGTGGATGCTCAGCAGCAGGCGCGTAGTGCTCTGCAAGGCTCGGGCGAGTTGTCCATGCCCCACTCGCTTCGCGGTCTGCTCAGCCAGATTCCGATGTGCGAGCCAACCGACGCCAAGGACGCGATCAGCCGCAGCAAACGCGCGATCGTCACCTCCGTTGTGGGTATCCGCAGGCGTCGTCGGTAGCCTGTGCGCGTGAGCACCCATACAGATCCCGAGGCACCCAGGCTGCCTCCAAGGCCGCTCTACCGGCCCGAGGTGGATCCGGCGTCGGCTGCGGCGTTCGGACGTCCCAAGGGCCACGAGGGGTCGTTCACACCTCGAAGCCAACGGGCAGATCCTTCTCCTCGAATTGCGGTGCGCACACCCGACCCGGTCCTCGCAGAGGCGTTCGGTCGCCCTGCGGACGCGGACGAGTCGTTGCAACGCGATCCTGACCGAGCATCTACCGACGCTGTACCGGAGCCCGAACCCGAGGATCCGTGGCGTGACCCGCATTCCTCGGTGCGGATGGGCAACGCCGCCGAAACGACACCGGAACCCGCGGCCACGCCCGACGGCCCCAAACTCGGCGTTCGGGAGGTGCTGTTCGGCGAGCGCGTTGCGCCCAAGACTCTAGTGGTGCTCGGGGCAATCGCCCTGGCAATCGGCCTTGTCGGCGGGTTGGTGGGCCGTGAGACTGCCGAAGTGACCGGCGCATTGACAAGTCAGAAGGTCAACCTGACTCAAGCGAGTGGCGAAGACCTCCCGCAGGGACAGGTCGCGAAGGTGGCCGACGCAGTCCTGCCCGCCGTCGTCTCGATTCAGGTGACCCTCGGCGAGAACGCGGGTACCGGATCCGGAGTCGTCATCGACGGTGACGGATACATCGTGACCAACAACCACGTCATCTCGATGGCGGCCACCAACCCGGATCGTGCGACGCTGCAAGTGACCTTCTCCGACGGCACCAAGGTGCCGGCGAAGATCGTCGGCCGCGACACCAAGACGGATTTGGCCGTGCTCAAGACCGACGTCGGAAATCTGACGGTCGCACAGTTGGGAAATTCAGCAGACGTTCAGGTCGGCGAAGACGTCGTAGCGGTCGGCTCGCCGCTCGGCTTGAACAAGACAGTCACCCGAGGCATCGTGAGCGCGCTCGATCGTCCGGTTCGCCTGTCCGGTGAAGGCACCGACACCGATGCCGTCATCGATGCCGTGCAGACCGATGCCGCGATCAACCCGGGCAACTCCGGGGGGCCACTGATCGACGCCGAAGGGCGTGTCATCGGGATCAACTCGGCTATCCGAAGCGAAAGCGGCGGCTCGGTTGGTCTTGGATTCGCCATCCCGATCGATGACGTCACCAAGGTCGCCCAGTCGCTCATCGCCAACGGGGAGATGCAACACCCGGACATCGGCATCAACGCGCGCTCGGTCATCAACGACGCTACGTCCGGTGCCGAAGTCGCCAACGTGCGTGCCGGTGGGCCCGCTCAGCAAGCAGGAATCGTCGAGGGGGACGTGATCACCAAGGTCGGCGATCGGACTGTGACGAGCGCCGACGAATTGGTCGTCGCCGTGCAGTCGAGTCGGATCGGTGAGTCGACGCCCGTGCAGCTGATCCGGTCGGGTCGGTTGGTCGATGTCACCGTCACCCCAATTTCGGACTGAGGAAGTAGGCTGACCGACGTGTTCGGCAACATTGGCTGGGGAGAGCTCGTCGTGCTCCTGGTAGCAGCGCTCGTCATCCTTGGTCCTGACAGGCTCCCCGGCGCCATCAGTTGGGTCACCAAGTCGATCCGTCAGGTCAAGGACTACGCGAATGGTGCGAGTCAGCAGCTCAAAGACGAACTGGGCACGGACTTCGAAGATCTCCGCAAGCCGCTCGCCGACCTCAATCAGCTTCGCGGCATGACCCCGCGCGCGGTCATCACCAAGCACTTGCTCGACGGCGACGACTCGATTTTCACGGGCAACTTCGATTCCAAGAAGCCGACCACCGGCTCGTCGAGCAGTGGCGCGTCGACGAAGGGATCTCTGCCCACGCCGGACGGAAAGCCATCACTGGAGAAGAAACTTCCGGCCGGTAAGACTCCGCCGATCGATTCGGACGCCACCTAAGCTCGACGCCACCTAAACTCTCGCCCCGGACCTCCGGTCAGAGCACTTTGTTCAGAAAGTCCTGTGTCCGCGGGTTCTGCGGGTTCCCGAAGAGTTGATCGGGCGTACCTTCCTCGACTATGACTCCTTCTGCCATGAAGATGATGCGGTCGGACACTTCGCGCGCAAACCCCATCTCGTGGGTCACGACGACCATCGTCATGCCGCCCTTCGTCAGATCGCGCAGTACCTGAAGGACCTCGCCGACCATTTCGGGGTCGAGGGCCGAGGTCGCTTCGTCGAACAGCATGATCGACGGGCTCATCGCCAGGGCTCGGGCGATCGCGACTCGCTGCTTCTGCCCACCGGACAGGCTGGCAGGTTTGTAGTGGGCACGATCGGAGAGGCCGACCTGCTCGAGCAGTTCGAGCGCGGACTTCTTGGCCTCGACCTTGGATTCTTTCTTGGTCTGCACGGGGGCCAACATGACGTTCTCGAGGGCGGTCATGTGCGGGAAGAGATTGAAATGCTGGAACACCATGCCGATGTTCTGCCGGACCTTGTCGAGGTTCACATTCTTGTCCGTGAGGTCGACGCCATCGACGACGACGCGGCCGCCGGTGATGTCCTCTAGCTTGTTGAGGCATCGAAGCAACGTGCTCTTGCCGGATCCGGACGGCCCGATGATGCACACCACTTCACCGTTTGCGATATCGGCGTCGATGCCTTTGAGCACTTCGTTGTCACCGAATGCTTTGTGCAGGTCCTCGATGGCGATCTTGACGCCGGGCTTGCCTTCGACCGGCACAGCTTTGCTCAGGTCCGCGGTCATTTGTTGATCCTCTTCTCGATCCGGTTCGACAGCTTGGTGAGGGCCATGATGATGATGAAGTACATGACGCCGATGATCAGCCACATGTTGAAGGACTGGAAGTTGCGCGCAATGATGATGCGGCCGGTCTGGGTCAGTTCGGCGAGGCCGATGACCGACAGGATCGAGGTGTCCTTGAGCGTGATCACGAACTGGTTGATGTACGACGGGATCATCGTTCGAACTGCCTGCGGCATCACCACTTTGCGCATCGACTTCAGGTAGCCGATACCGAGGCTCCGCGACGCTTCCATCTGGCCCTTGTCCACAGCGAGGATGCCGCCGCGCACGATCTCGGCCATGTAGGCGCCGGCATTGAGTGAGAGTGTGATGACGCCTGCGGTGAATGCCGACATCTGGAAATCCAGTGCAGCAGGGATACCGAAGTAGATGAAGAATGCCTGTACGAGGAGCGGTGTACCGCGGAAGACATCGACATAGGTCGTGCCGATACCGCGCAGGATGATGTTCGTCGATACTCGGAAGAGGCCAAAGATAGCGCCGAGTACCAGGGCGATCGCGATCGATATTGCAGTCAGCAGAATCGTCAGCCATAGGCCTTCGAGCAGGAGCTTCCAGGTGCTCTTGATCAGTCCGAGAATCGAATTGTCATCGGTGCTGGCAGCGGAATTGAGATAGGTGTCGAGGATCTGGTCGTATTCGCCGCTGGCGCGCAGGTTCGCCAGGCCGGCGTTGAATTCATCCAGCAGTTGGGCGTTCTGACCCTTCGCGACGGCGAAGCCATAGCTGGCGCCAGGCTCTTTTTCGGTGACGGTCTTGAAGCCGTTGCCCTGCTTGATGCCGTATGCCAGCACCGGGTAGTCCTCGAATACCGCGGCGGAGTTGCCGGTCCGGACCTCGTCGAACATAGACGAGGAATCGGCGAAGTATCGAGTGCTGAATCCGTATTGCTCCTTGATGGATTCAGCGAAGGTGGCGCCTTCGGTGCCGTTCTTGACCGCGACGGTCTTACCGCGGAGGTCCTCGTACGACGTCACCGAATCGTTGGAGTCGAGGACGCCCATCTGTACGCCGGAATCGAAATACGGCTCGGAGAAGTCGAAGGTAGCCTTGCGGGCGTCCGTGATCGACATTCCGGCGATCATGCCGTTGAATTGGCCGCCGGTGACGCCCTGCAGAGCGGCGTCGAATCCGACTGGGCTGACGTCGTACCCGAATCCCTGGTCCTTCGCGATCGCCGCGAGCAGATCCATGTCGATGCCGACGAGTTTGCCGCTCTCGTCCTGGAATTCGAACGGAGCGAACGTGATATCGGTTGCGATCGAATAGTTCTGACCCGGCGGCGGAGCCGGCTGAGCGGCTGCGACGCCGGGTGCGAGAACTGATCCCAGCAGAACGGAGAACAGCACGAAAGCCAGCGCCACTGCGCCACGGCCGTTCGATTGCGGCGTTTTCATGGTTGCCACTCTCTACCGGATTGTGTCCGAGTGGCAAGTGTTTCGAGGTTACCGGCGGGTTGTATCGATGCTCAGCGACATGCCGACCAGTCCCCGCTCACGCACGGCGAGCTTCGCCGCTACGACTTCGAGTGCCTTCGCGGCCGGAGTCTCGGGGTGACCCAGCACGATGGGAATCCCGTTGTCACCGCCCTCTCGTACCGCGGTGTCCAGCGGAATCTGGCCCAGCAGAGGAACAGTGGCCCCGACAGCTTTGGTCAAACGTTCGGACACGTCCTGCCCGCCGCCCGATCCGAAGATGTCCATGCGAGTGCCGTCGGGCAGTTCGAGCCAGGACATGTTCTCCACTACTCCGGCAATACGTTGGCGGGTCTGCAGTGCGATGGCTCCTGCGCGCTCGGCTACCTCCGCTGCTGCCTGCTGCGGTGTGGTGACGACGAGGATCTCCGCGCTGGGAACCAATTGCGCCACCGAGATCGCGATGTCGCCGGTGCCGGGTGGGAGGTCGAGTAGAAGGACGTCGAGATCTCCCCAGAACACGTCCGCGAGGAACTGCTGCAAGGCGCGGTGCAACA
Organism: Mycobacteriales bacterium; assembly: GCA_038198705.1. GTDB lineage: Bacteria > Actinomycetota > Actinomycetes > Mycobacteriales > Mycobacteriaceae > Rhodococcoides. The sequence goes on along the minus strand of JBBPZN010000185.1, from coordinate 21,887 downwards.
TGGGACCGCGCCAGACGACGGGGGTGTTTCCCTGGGTGAACTGGGCGATGGAAATGAACTTCACGCCGTAAGCCTGCGGCGGCATGATCATCTTCTCTACCTGGGTCGGCTTGGCATCGTTGCCGAACATCCGAGGAACCGAGTGGCCATAGATGTCGGCGTCGAGCACACCCACCGACAGTCCGCGGGCTGCCAACGATGCGGCGAGGTTGACCGTGACGGAAGACTTTCCGACCCCACCCTTGCCCGACGCGACGGCGTACACGCGAGTCAGCGACCCGGGCTGGGCGAACGGAATGAGTGGTTCGGCGGAATCGCCTCGAAGGGATCTGCGGAGTTCGGTGCGCTGTTCGTCGTTCATCACATCGAGTTCGACGTTGATGATGCCGACTCCCGGAACGTCGGCGACGGCCTTCTTGACGCTCTCGCTGATCTCGCCCTTCATCGGACATCCAGCGGTGGTGAGGTAGATGCCCACGTCGACGGCGCCGCCGTCGCCGATCGTGACGCTCTTGACCATGCCGAGATCGGTGATCGGTTTGTGAATTTCCGGATCGATGACCTTCGAAAGTGCTGTTCGGACGTCGGATTCCGTAAGGACTGCCATGACCCCATGCTATCGGGGCCACGACGCTAGTGGATGCGGGGGAGCTCGTCCGAGGTCGGGACGATTCCCGTTGCGTAACCGGTGGACCAGGCGAGCACATTGGCGACGTATGCCATCGAATTGTTGTACCGCAGGATTGCCTTGGTCGTCTGGCCGAGATCACGCAGGTCCAGTCCGCCGTCGCAGAGGTACTTGCCGGTGGCGAGAGCTGCGTCGTAGAGGTTCTGGGGGTCGGAGATGCCGTCGCCGTTACCGTCGGCGTGGTAATAATTCCAGGTTTCCGGTAGGAACTGCATAGGTCCGACGGCGCGATCGAAATGTGGGTCGCCGTCGAGAGCGCCCCCGTCGGTGTCGGCGATGACGTTGTTTCCGGCGAGCGAGCCGTCCAATCGAGGGCCGAGGATCGGTTCGAACAATTCGCCCGCGTCATCTGCTTTGCCGTTGTTCGCATGAGTCGACTCGACGCGGCCGATGCCGGCGATGACGGTCCAGCTGATGCCGCAACCCGGGAGCTCGGCGGTCAGGATCTGGGCGGCGTTCTTGTATGCCGTCACGTTGACCGTGGGGATGGCGATCGGGCTTGCCATCAGTGAGGTAGGTAGCTCGGGTGTCGGCGCAATCGCAGGCTGCGGGGCCGGGATTGCTACGGCCAGTGCGACCGGTGCCTCGGCTGCGGCGACGGGCTGAGCGTCGGTCTCCGATGCGAGGGGACGTGGAGTCTCGACGACGGGCTCCGACTGCTCGGTCGTCGACTCCGAAGCCATGAACGGGAGGTACTCCGCTGCTCCTGCGCTGGAAGCCGCGGTGATGAGACCTGCGGGGACAAGGCCGGTCAGAGCGATCACCGAATTCCGTCGCATTGTGGAGTTCGATGCTCTTCTGTGACGTCCCACGCCTGGTACCTCCTCGTCGCCCCGTTGTTTCGAGGCTTTCCGTTTGAATTCCGGAGTCGAGGGTACCCGATTCGAGATTATTTCGTTACCGCGCCGTTATAGAGCGTGTCGTGCGTGGTCAAGCCGCCGCCGAAACGTTATTCGATGTGATCCGCGCCAGTTCCCCAAGCCTCTGTGTCACCTTTTGGTGCGGGACGTGAGGCTTTCTTTCTGGACTTCTTCACCGGCATCGGCGAACTGCCGTTCAACTGTTCGAGAAGTTCCCTGATCTCGTCGAGTTCGCGGCGCAGATAATCGCGGGTAGCGACCTCGCCGACGGCGATGCGCAGTGACGCGAGTTCGCGGGCGAGGAATTCGGTGTCCGCTTTGGTCTGCTGCGCTCGCGCTCGATCTTCCTCCAGCGACACGCGGTCGCGGTCGTCCTGACGGTTCTGCGCAAGCAGGATCAGCGGCGCCGCATACGCAGCTTGAGTGGAGAACGCGAGGTTGAGCAGGATGAACGGGTATGGATCCCAGCGCAGATTGACCGCAACGACGTTGAGGAAGATCCAGACGATGACGATGGCCGTCTGAATGATGAGGTAGCGCCCGGTGCCCAGGAACCGTGCCGCCTTCTCACCGGATCTGCCGACGTCGACGTCGAGGTGGAAGTTGAACAGCTTGGTCCCGCGTGGGGTGTCCATCCGTTGGCGGGCTGTTTCTTTCATCGGCCGGCCACCTCTTGCTCTCGCCAATCCTCCGGTAACAGGTGATCGAGAAGATCGTCCACTGTTACCGCGCCTACCAAATGGTCCTCATCGTCGACTACCGGGCCGCAGACCAGGTTGTATGTCGCGAAATACCGCGTGACGGTCGTCAAACTGTCCTCGGTGGAGAGGCGGGGGAGCGCACTGTCGAGCACACCACCGATCAAACTTGCGGGCGGCTCACGCAGCAACTGCTGCAAATGAACGCATCCGAGATACGCACCCGTCGGCGTCGCGGTCGGCGGTCGAACGACGAAAACCAACGAGGCCAATGCCGGAGTCAAATCCGGATTGCGCGCCCGCGCGAGTGCTTCGGCGACGGTGGTCGACGCCGTCAGGATGACCGGCTGGGGTGTCATCATTCCACCGGCCGTATCGGGAGAGTGCGCGAGCAAACGGCGAACCGGTGCCGAGTCCTCCGGGTCCATCAGGCGTAGCAGTGATTCCGCCTCGGTCTTCGGCAGCTCGCCCAGTAGGTCGGCAGCGTCGTCGGGGTCCATCGCTTCGAGCACGTCCACCCCACGGTCGACGCCCAAGTAATGCATCAACTCCACCTGATCGTCATCGGGTAGCTCCTGCACGATGTCGGCCAAGCGTTCGTCGTCCAGCGCCATCGCCACTTCCATGCGCCTTTTGACGGGGAGTTCGCGCATTGCGTGCGCCACGTCGGCGGCACGGAGGTCCTCGAACTGCATCAGAAGCTGCGCGACGCCCTGACCGGGCAACGACAGCTCGTTCTGCGTCAACCCCTGCACGTGCTGCCAATCGACCACATGGATCGCGCCGCGTCGGGCAAGCCGTTGACGCTGGCGCCGCACTGCGACACGAGCGACGAGCCAATCCCGGGTCCGAGTCAGTTCGATCCCGAGATCCACCACGATCGAGTCGACATCGTGCATCTCTTCGAGTTCGGGGTCGTCGACGCGGACCTTGGAATCGAGGATCTGCGCGAAGACCAGAATCTCGTTCGCGCGCTGGGTGAATCGACGCAGACTCACGTTGCCGGTGTTGAGTTGAACGGAGTTCGGCTCGATACTCGTGACCCGAAGCATCGGTACGAAAATTCTTCGGCGCGTGGAGAGTTCGACGACGACGCCCAGCACGCGCGGTTGGGCGCGTCCGACGCGCATGGTGATGACCAGGTCGCGCACACGGCCGATCGACTCACCATCGGGACCGAGAACCACCAGGCCCGCCAGCCTGGCCGCAAATACCTTGCTCAGAGCTGCCATGATGTCAAGGTTAGAGCGTCAACGGATATTTCAGAGAATCAGACAGGGGTGGCGTGAACGTGACTTCGGTGGAGCGAGACCGTCCGCGTCGATCGGTTCTTGCCGTTCCCGGCAGTTCCGCGAAGATGATCGAGAAAGCCAAGACGCTTCCCGCGGACGCGATCTTTCTCGACCTCGAGGACGCGGTCGCCGCGATCGCGAAGGTCGAAGCGCGTGGACGGATAGTGGAGGCACTCAACTCCGACGGCTGGGGCGAACAGATCAAGGTCGTCCGCGTCAACGACTGGACGACCCCGTGGACGCACGGTGATGTGATCGAGGTCGTCTCCGGCGCGGGCGCCAACCTGGACGCGATTCTGCTCCCCAAGGTCGAGACGGCCTCGCACGTCCAGGCGCTCGACCTGTTGCTCACGCAGGTGGAGAAGCTTGCGGGTCTGCCGGTGGGAGCGATCGACATCGAGCCACAGATCGAGAGTGCGAGAAGCCTGCGCAACATCGACGCGATCGCTACCGCGAGTCCGCGAGTGAGAACCCTGGTCTTCGGGCCCGCAGACATGATGGCCAGCGTCAACATGCGCACACTCGTCGTCGGCGAACAACCGGAGGGCTACGACACCGGCGATGCCTACCACCACATTCTGATGACCATCCTGTTGGCCGCGCGTACGCACGGGCTACAGGCGATAGACGGACCGTACCTCCAGATTCGTGACCTCGACGCGTTCCGGCGGGCCGCTGGTCGCACCGCGGGTCTCGGTTTCGACGGAAAATGGGTACTGCACCCGACGCAGATCGACGCCGCGACCGAGATATTCAGCCCCCGTCAGTCGGACTTCGACAAGGCCGAGATGATTCTCGACGCCTACGAGTTCCACACTTCCGCCGCAGGCGGCGGCCGTGGTGCTGTCATGTTGGGGGACGAGATGATCGACGAGGCCAGTCGGAAGATGGCGCTCGTCGTGTCGGCGAAGGGAAGAGCCGCAGGCATGACCCGGACGACCTCGTTCACGCCGCCAGTAACGTAATTCGCCCGGAAACGCACAGGGCTTGGTGAAACACCACAACGGGTATCTGTTGTGTCCGTTCCCAGGCACAATGGATACATGACGAATCCACTCTCGCAGCCCGGCCGCGGTGGCCAAGGCCTTCCGACGCCTCCGTCAGGGTGGCCGATCGGCTCCTACCCCACCTATGCCGAGGCCCAGAAGGCTGTCGACTACCTCTCCGATCAGGAGTTCTCCGTTCAAGACGTCACGATCGTCGGCGTCGACCTCATGCAGGTCGAGCGAGTTCTCGGCAGACTCACGTGGGCCAAAGTGATTGGCGGAGGAATCGTTTCGGGCGCATGGCTGGGCGTATTCCTCGGACTCGTACTCGGAATCTTCACCAACGGCAACCTGTTCGGTGCTTTGGCCATCGGCATCGTCGGCGGCATCATCTTCGGTCTCATCTCCACCGCCATTCCGTACGCAGCAACGCGCGGGCAACGTGACTTCGCGTCGAGCATGCAACTCGTCGCCGGTCGCTACGATGTCCTGTGCGAGCCCAAGAGTGCCGAAAAGGCCCGGGACATGCTCGCAAAGCTGTCGATTTGACCCGATAGTCGGCTGTCGGACATTACGGAATAGTCCCAATTTCGCCTCGAGGACTGTGAGTTCGGTTACGTTACTTTACGCGCAGGGTAGACCAGAGCAACTGCTGCGTGGGTAATCGAAAATACGGAGGCGGAAAGTGCCGAGACAACGTGGTCCGAGGCCGAGAAACGCAACCAGGATAGGGGTGTTGGCCGCAGCTGCTCTGGTCGTCACTCCGCTGTTGGCGGCATGTGGATCGTCGGACAGCAGCACCCCGGTGCTGAGTTTCTATACAGCCGCGGACGGTGCCGAGCAATATGCGGCCGCCGCGCAGGCCTGTTCGGCGGCATCGGATGGCCGCTACACCGTGGAGCAGAGAACACTCCCCAAGAGCGCCAACGATCAGCGGCTGCAGCTGGCTCGACGGTTGGCGGGCAACGACAGTTCACTCGACCTGATGACGCTCGACGTCGTCTGGACGGCGGAGTTCGCCGAAGCAGGTTGGGCGCTGCCGGTCCCCGAGGAGTTGTCCGCCACACTGCGCGACGGGTCGACCCTCGAAGGCCCCCTGGCAACAGCGGAATGGCAGGACCAGCTGTACGCGGTTCCGCTCAACTCCAATACGCAGCTGCTCTGGTACCGCCCGGACCAGGTCCCAGGTGGCGTACCCCCGCAAACGTGGGATCAGCTGATCGACGTCGCCGAAGCGAATGCGGCAGAGGGCAAGCCGTCGTACATCGGGGTTCAGGCCAAGCAGTACGAGGGCCTGATGGTGTGGTTCAACAGCCTCCTCGTCAGCGCAGGTGGTCAGGTAGTCGGCGATGACGGTACGACTGTCACCCTCAACGACACCCCGGAGCATCGCGCGGCCACCGAAAAAGCACTCTCGATCATGAAACGTGTTGCAACGGCGGACGGTGCAGATCCATCCATTTCTCAGACCGACGAAGCGACGGCCAGACTCGGACTCGAAGCAGGTAGCTCCGCGTTCGAGGTCAACTACCCGTTCGTCCTGCCCGGCCTGAAAGAGAACGCGGTCGCAGGCGCGGTTCCGTTTCTCGATCTTTCGAATGTTCCAGCCGATCAACAGGATGCGGCAATCGCCGAGGTCTTCCGAAGCGCTCCGTATCCAGCTGTCGTGGAAAACACCCCCGCCAAGGTCACGATCGGCGGATTCAACATCGGCGTCGCGAACACGACCCAGCACGAGGACCTCGCCTGGGAAGCCGTCGCATGCTTGACGAACGAGGAGAATCAGCGCAACAACGCAGTCAACGGTGGCGTACCGCCGGTCCTGCGAAAGCTGTACCAGGACCCTGAGTTCCAGGCGGTCTACCCAGCGTGGGAAGGCGTACTCAACTCGATCGAGAACTCTGCGGTCCGACCCATTTCCCCGGCATATCAGTCCATTTCGATCCTCCTCGCCGACGCGCTCAATCCACCGCAGAACATCGACCCCGTCGCGGACGTGGACAAGCTCGCCGATCTCGTTTCCAAGGCAGTCAACTCGGAAGGGCTGATCCCATGAGCGCACCGACCACAGAGCCCGAATCCGAGGCCGTCGCGCCGGACAGGCAGGATGCGCTGAAGCACATATCCGACGGCAAGAAGGCCGAGCGTCGACTCGGGCTCATGCTGGTCGCGCCCGCCGCGATCATCATGGTGGCCGTCACCGGGTATCCGATCGTCTACGCGTTTTGGCTCAGCCTGCAGAAGTACAACTTGGCATTCCCCGACGACCGCGAGTTCGTAGGCTTCTCGAACTACCTGACGGTGCTCTCGGACAGTTACTGGTGGCAGGCGTTCGGCGTCACGGTGGGAATCACGATCGTGTCGGTGATCATCGAGTTCGTCCTCGGGTTGGCCGTCGCACTCGTCATGCACCGCACCATCTTCGGCCGCGGCCTCGTACGCACCGTGGTCCTGATTCCGTACGGCATCGTGACGGTGGCCGCGGCGTACAGCTGGTACTACGCGTGGACGCCGGGCACCGGGTATCTCGCCAACCTTCTTCCCGACGGCAGTGCGCCTCTCACCGAACAGTTTCCGTCGTTGGCGATCATCGTCCTCGCCGAGGTGTGGAAGACCACGCCGTTCATGGCCCTTCTGCTGCTGGCGGGACTGGCACTCGTGCCGGACGATCTGCTCAAAGCCGCCGAGGTCGATGGTGCCGGAGCCTGGACGAGATTGCTGCGCATCACAATTCCGCTCATGAAGCCGGCAATCCTCGTCGCAGTTCTCTTCCGCACCCTGGACGCGTTCCGCATCTTCGACAACATCTACGTGCTGACCAAGGGCAGCAACGGCACGGGTTCGGTGTCGATTCTCGGGTACGACAACCTGTTCGGCGCATTCAACCTCGGACTCGGCTCGGCGATCAGCGTTCTCATCTTCTTCTGCGTCGCCATCATCGCGTTCGTGTTCATCAAGCTGTTCGGGGCTTCGGCACCGGGCTCGGACGACGGAGGCCGTAAATAATGACGACAGTGACGCCTCGTAAGAAGGTCGGCTGGACGGTCATCAATGTCCTCGTCCTGCTGTACGCGCTCGTTCCGTTGGCCTGGATCATCAGCTTGTCGTTCAAGTCGACGGCCACGATCACCGATGGCGCGTTCATTCCCCGGTCCTTCACATTCGACAACTACAAGGGAATCTTCTCCACCAGTCAGTTCACGTCGGCGCTGATCAACTCGATCGGAATCGGTCTCATCACCACGGTCATCGCCGTCGTGATCGGCACGATGGCGGCCTACGCCGTTGCGCGCTTGGAGTTTCCCGGCAAGAAGTTGCTCGTCGGTGTCGCATTGCTCATCGCGATGTTCCCGCAGATCTCGCTCGTCACTCCGCTGTTCGACATCGAGCGTGCTCTCGGCCTTTTCGACACCTGGCTGGGTCTGATCATCCCGTACACCACGTTCGCGTTGCCGCTGGCGATCTACACTCTCTCCGCGTTCTTCCGAGAGATTCCGTGGGAGCTGGAGAAAGCGGCGAAGATGGATGGCGCGACTCCAGCACAAGCTTTCCGTAAGGTCATCGCTCCGCTGGCGGCTCCCGGCATCGTGACGGCCGCCATCTTGGTGTTCATCTTCGCCTGGAACGACCTGCTGTTGGCCATCTCGTTGACCGCGACCGAGCGCTCCATCACCGCGCCCGCCGCGATCGCGCAGTTCACCGGAAGCTCGCAGTTCGAGGAGCCCACCGGATCGATCGCAGCAGCAGCAGTGGTCATCACCATTCCGATCATCGTTTTCGTGCTCTTTTTCCAACGACGCATCGTGGCGGGCTTGACGTCCGGCGCAGTGAAGGGATAACCGTCATGTCCGAAATTGTTCTCGAAAACATCACCAAGCTCTTCCCGGACGGTGCCGCTGCCGTCAGCGACGTGTCCATGACCATCGCGGACGGCGAATTCATCATTCTCGTCGGCCCGTCGGGGTGTGGAAAGTCCACGACGCTCAACATGATCGCGGGCCTCGAGGACATCTCGTCCGGTGAGCTGCGTATCGCCGGGGAGCGTGTCAACGAGAAGGCTCCGAAGGATCGCGATATCGCGATGGTGTTCCAGTCCTACGCGTTGTACCCGCATATGACGGTTCGACAGAACATCGCGTTCCCGTTGACTCTCGCCAAGCTCAGCAAGAGCGAGATCAACGAGAAGGTGGAGGAGGCTGCGAAGATCCTCGATCTGACCCAGCACCTCGATCGTCGGCCGGCGAATCTCTCCGGTGGCCAGCGTCAGCGAGTTGCCATGGGGCGCGCCATCGTTCGCACCCCCAAGGCCTTCCTCATGGATGAGCCGTTGTCGAACCTCGACGCGAAGCTGCGCGTGCAGACGCGTGCGGAGATCTCCAGGCTGCAGAAGCGTCTGGGCACCACCACGGTGTACGTGACGCACGATCAGACCGAGGCCATGACTCTCGGCGATCGGGTCGTGGTGTTTCGTGGTGGACGCGTGCAACAGATCGGCTCACCGCAGGAGCTCTACGACAAGCCCAAGAACCTGTTCGTGGGCGGCTTCATCGGATCTCCTTCGATGAACTTCGTGCCGGGACAGCTCACCGCGAACGGCGTGTCCACCGACCTCGGCGACATCGAGCTTCCACTGGACCGAATGAACTCGATCAAGTCGAAGAATCCGGGGCGTGAAGTCGTTGTCGGCATTCGCCCCGAACATTTCGAGGATGCTGTACTTATCGACGGGTCCCAGAAGATCAGCGGCGCGGTGTTCACCGCGAAAGTCGACGTACTCGAGTCGATGGGCAGTGACAAGTACGTGTACTTCACGCTCGCGGGTGCTCAGGTCGAGTCTGCCGAACTACAGGAATTGGCTGCCGATGCGGGCATTGGCAATCTCGGTGGTGCGCAGGTCGTTGCACGGTTGGCAGCCGAATCCAAGGCAGCCGAGGGTAGCCAGATCGAGTTGTGGTTCGATCCTGCCAAGGTGTCCGTGTTCGACCATTCCTCTGGTGCAAACCTGACCCTGTAAGTGGTTCAGGTGCGCGGAAATCTTTGGCCCATTACGGATTTCCGCGCACCTGCGCGACCCCGCTGTCGTGCGTAACCTCGGTGACGTTTACGGGTGCAGGTGGTTCCACTCGTATTGCCGTTGCCGCCAAGGCCACGATGGTGCACGCGATCGCTCCGGCGACGAATGCAAACGTGTACACCGTTTCGCGTGGAATCGAGGTTCCTGCAATGGTGTAGGTGGCCAGCATGGTGGTGAGAAGTGCACTCGCAATGGATGTTCCGACGGTTCGGACGATCGAGTTGACGCTGTTCGCGACTCCGGTGTCCGAGGCGGAGACCTCGGCCATCAGCAGGTTCGGTATAGCAGCGAATGCGAGGCTGACGAAGACGCTGACGATCGATGTCGCGAGAATGACCTGCCAGGTGACGGTGTGGAAGAAGACGAAGAACACGAACCCGAAGACTCCGATTCCACCGCTCGTGATCAATACCGGTCGTGCACCGAAGCGTCGGATGAATGCCCCGCTGGAGGTTGCGGCAATGACGCCGACGACAGCCCCGGGCAGCAGGTAAACGACGCTGGCCCCGAGCACAGTTGCGCTGAAGCCGTAACCGGCGAGCTCACGAGGTGTCTGCACGAAGTACGAGCTGGCAAGGAAGTTGACGAACATTCCGATACCGACGAAGAGCGTTGCGATATTCGTCGCCAGCAGCGGTCCGTGCGTGAGCAGACGCGGTGCCACGAGGGGAGCCGGCGTCTTGTTCTCGAATATCCACCACAGTGCGAGCGTGATGGCTCCGATGATCGAGCAGGCAAGAGTGGTGACCGAGCCCCACCCCCATTCCCTGCCCTGCGTCAACGCGAGGAAAAGCAGGACCAGCGCTATGGAGAGAAGGACCGCGCCCCACCAGTCCACCGAGCCGCGGCCACTGCGTGCTCGCGCTGGAACGGCGAACCACGCGATCACGAGAGCCCCGAGGACGAACACTGAGGTCAGCCAGAAGACACGGTGATAGTCGGCGCCGTCCGCAGTCAGCAAACCCGTCAGAACGAGCCCGAACCCGCCGCCGACGCCGAGAGTGCCGGAAAGAATGGCCATCGAACCGACCAGTTTTCCGTGCGGCATTTCGTCGCGAAGTATTGCCAGCGCGATCGGAAACAGCGCGTACGACACACCTTGAAGCACCCGTCCGAAGATCAGCAGTGCGAGGGAGTGAGTACTGGCGGCGATGAGGGAACCCGCGAGCACGAGCAGCAGGACGCCGATGAGCACGGGGCGTTTGCCATGCAGGTCTGCCAACCTGCCGATCACCGGGGTCGCGACGACAGCGGCGAGGAGATTGGCAGTGATGACCCACCCAGCAGCGGTAGGGCTGACGTGAAGTTGCATCCCTATCGTTCCGACGATCGGGATGACCATCGTTTGCAGGACGGCAACCGTCATCACCACGAAGCACAGACCCGGCAGAAGTAGAACTCCTGGTCGTAGATCTTCCGTGCGAACCGCGGATGACATGCGGAAGGACCCCGTTACATTTCGATAGAGCGAAGAGAAAAAACTTGATGTGTGCACCTAAGTGCTTATCAGAGTTTCTGTGGAGGGGGAAGCCGCGCATGTCTCTCGCGACTACGACGCGGTGTTCACGAACGTTGTGTGACTCGCGCCCGCTCACGGAGTTCGGAGACGATCTCGTCGTTCCAGATATGTTCGCGCACCAGGCGATATCGTTCGCGGATCATCCACAGGTACGCCTCGGCGTCCGTCTTGCCTTCCAGGATGTCGGCGGCGCGCACCATCCGGACGACGGGTAGGAACTCCTCGCCGAACCAGCGTCGGGCAACGGTTGGGCGATCGACGAATTCACAGAGCTCCTGGATCAGCCGGAAACCCCAGGCCTCGACGCATTCGCTCAATTCCGCGTACTCGAACGGATCGGTGACCTGCACCGCGTCGCGGGCCTTGCCGACCAAGGGCACGCGGGTGAGGAAGATGCGTCGGTGATCTTTGATGAGCAGATCACCGCGCCTGGTGATGCCTTCGGGGGAGATGCGCGTAATGATTTCGGTAACGAGAGCGTCGATCGTGGTTCGGTGCATGGCGAATGCGATGGACACCCGATGGTGGCCGTCGATTACGAAATGCATCGAGCCGATGCGATACACCTGAATCGGCGGCATCGACTCGCCGCGTCGCTGTGCGGCAGCGAGACGCTGCCACCGCTCCCGAATCCGTGCCGAGGTCGGTCGGAAGAACCGATCGAAGTCGCGCGTGCGGTCGACGCTTCCGACGATGGAGTCGACCCGGATAACCTGCAAGCCGAGTTGACGCTCACCCACCTTGCCGAGAGCTGCGACGACCTCGTCGAACGGCAGGATGGTGTTGACGTCGTCGGGCTGTCGACGCAGCCACCCGACCAATCGTGCAATGTCGGCGCGGCGGCGCTGCCGCGTGAAGTCGTTCTCCGCATCTGCGGTGGGGAAGCCGGTGTCACGTGCCATGTCTTCGCCTCACGATCGTGGGTACGTTCTCAGCTGCTCGACCACCCGGTTCGATCTCGAGCAAGGTGTATCCGACCGTGTTGAGGACGGTGGTCCCGTGCAGCTCGAGGTCTTCTGGCGTCTGCCCGTGAGGATGGATGTGACCGTGCAGAAGCAACTGGGGTTGCAGCGAACGGACGACGTCGTCCAGACACTCGAATCCGACGTGCGCAGGATCGACGTCGTCGCCGACACCGAACGGCGGGCTGTGCGTCAAGAGCACGTCCACACCGCGGTGGTCGCCGCGCATCGTTCGTTTCCACGACTCGGTGCGGGTGAGGGACCTGGCTCGACGACGCTGTTGACGTTGAGTCCATTGGTTCGGTCCATCGTTGTAGCGAATCGATCCACCCAGGCCCGCGATGCGCAACCCTGCCGCCGACACGATCGTTCGATCGGCGTTCACCGCACCTACCGGCCCTGGCCAGGTGCTGGGCAGACCCGCGCGCATCCATCCGGCCCGCCCGGCCGAGTAACCCGTCAAGTCGGCGTCGTGATTTCCGGGGACGAACACGCACGGCGCGTTCAACGCATCGGTCAGGTACTCCAAATAGCCGAACGGCAGGTCGCCGGCCCCGAGAACGAGGTCGACATCGAGCGAGCGCACCTGTGAGCTCCACAGGGTCTCGATAGTTTCGTCGGAGACGGCTAGGACGGAGACCACGTGCCCGACGCTACCGACAACCACCATTCGTGATGCACCGAACGCGTCGTTCGGACCGCGGTGGTGTTGGATGGCACTGTGAGCGACAGCGTCATTTCCTCGGTCCGCGCACACCTCGTCGCGCAGATCGGGGACGAGAATCCCCGCCCCTACTCGGTCACCTTCCTCGGTCTCGAATCGTTGGAAGTGCTGACATTTCTACCCCGACAGGATGCGTTCGCCAGATTCGCAACTCTGGGCTGTTCCAAGTACCCCATGTCCGATCCCAGTGAGATGATCGCCGACGCGACCCGCGGTCCTCGAGCCGAACTCATTCTCTTTACGAGAGTCTTCGACGGTATCGACACCTCGTTCCTGCAGAACATTGCCAAGTTGGCGGCGTCGCCGTCGGTGGAAGGGGTGGTTCTGCGCCCGGACCTTCTGCTCGATATCGGCGAACCGTTGTGGAAGGGCGCGCCCTTTACTGCGGTGTTACTCGGAGACAGCGAGATCGACGATCTGGTGCTGCCCGAGCCTGCAGATCCGGTGCAGTTCCTGCAGCTGGTTCCGATCACCAGTACCGAGGCGGCATGGGTACGACTGCGGGGCGCCGAAGCGCTTCGGGACGCATGGAAAGAAGCAGGTATCGACGTTCGCGACCCTGCCCGGTCGGCTGTGACCCTCTAGTCACACCGAGTTCGACGCGGCTTGCCGGCGATCAGAGCCAGTTGTTGCGCCGGAACGTCGCGAACAAGCTGATGCATACGACCGCTACTACTCCGATGACGCCGTAGTAGCCGTATTTCCAATGCAGTTCCGGGATGTTGTCGAAGTTCATGCCGTAGATGCCTGCCACCATTGTCGGCACCGCGGCGATGGCCACCCACGCCGAGATCTTGCGCATGTCCATGTTCTGCTGCATCGTCACCCGTGCCAACGCAGCATCGACCAGCGAACTCAGCACCTCGTCGAACTCGGCCACCCGCTCCGCAACCAGCGTGTGGTGATCCGCGACATCGCGCAGATACCGGCGTATCGCCTTCGGAACAGGAGTGTCCACACCCTGCACCAACTGGCTCAACGGCGTCGACAGAGGCGTGACCGAGCGTCGCAGCTCGACGACCTCGCGCTTGAGTAGATAGATGTTCTCGATCGGAACGTGATCATCGGGGGAGAACACTTCCTCCTCCATCACGTCGACGTCACGTTCGATCGAAGAGGTCACCGCCAGATACTCGTCGACGACGTGATCGGCGACGGCATGCAGAACCGCAGTCGGCCCCAATGCCAGGTGTTCGGGATTCTGCTCCAGTCGATGACGCACGCCGGAGAGCCCGGAATGTTCGCCGTGCCGGACGGTCACCACGAAGTCCAGACCGAGGAAGACCATGATCTCCCCGCTCTCGACCAACTCGTTGGCCGTCGTCGCCGATTCGTGCTCGACGTAGCTCACAGTTCGGAGAACGAGAAACGAAACGTCGTCGTACCGTTCGAGTTTGGGGCGCTGGTGGGCGTGAACTGCGTCCTCCGCCATCAACTCGTGCAGGCCGTAGCACGCGGCGACACTGTTCATCTGACCTTCGTCCGGGGCATGCAGACCGACCCAGACGAATCCGTCACCGCGCCTGCGAACCTCGGCGATGGCAGCGGAATGAGTGAACTTGCCATCCAGCCGGACGCCGTCGACGTACACGGCGCAGTCGACGATGGCGCGGGCGGTCGGCACCGGGCCTTTCGGCGCGCGAGCAGCAGACCGGGTAGAGGGCCGCAGCGAATGGAGGGACGGCAGCGAAGGCCGTGGTGGTAGAGATGGCATGGCTGCACTCCTTTGTCGAGGGCGGGTTTGTCGAGGGTGGATTCGTCGAGGGTGGATTCTTCTGGGCGGCGAGCGACGCGCAATCGTACGCCTGAGAGACTTTCCCTCGTGCGCATCGATCTTCACACTCATTCTTCCGCGTCCGACGGCACCGATACGCCGGCGGAGTTGGTTCGCGCGGCGCACACGGCAGGTCTCGATGTCGTTGCGCTGACCGACCACGACACTACGGCGGGCTGGGACGAAGCCCTGGAGGCGGCGCCTGCCGGTCTGACCGTGGTGCGCGGAATGGAGATGTCCTGCACCGGTCGAGGCGAGGACGGTGATCCGGTTCCGGTGCATCTACTGGCGTACCTGTTCGATCCAGAAAACGAAGCCTTCGCTCTCGAACGTGCGCGATTGCGCGAAGAACGCAGCACGAGGATCAGACGCATGGCCGAGCTACTGGCCGTCGACTATCCCAGCATCGATCCGGAGGACATTCTTGCCGGGACCGGCCCATCGGCCGGACGACCCCACCTGGCACGTGCACTCGTCGACGCCGGCGCCGCCCCGAGCGTGCAGGCAGCATTCGACGGCCCCTTGAGTACCAAGAGCCAGTACTACGTCCCCAAGGTCGACACTCCGCTCGATCGGGCCGTGGAGATGATCGCGGCAGCGGGAGGAGTCAGCGTGCTCGCGCACGCACGCGCCAGGACCCGGGGAAGACTGCTCGATCTCGCACAGATCCGTGAACTCGTTTCGCTCGATCCCGGAGGACTGGGTGGCCTCGAGGTCGACCATGCCGATCACAACGCCGAGGATGCTCGGATACTCCGTGAACTTGCCGGCGAGCTCGACCTGATCGTCACAGGCTCGTCCGATTATCACGGTCGAAACAAGGAACTGAAGCTCGGTCAGCACATGACATCCGTGGATAATTACGAGCGGTTGGTGTCGCAGGCATCGGGACTGACCCCGTGCGCGGCTTCATCACAGAAGGTTGACGGGTGTGCTTAGAGCGTTGAGTGGGGCCGTCGCAGCAGGTCTCGTGGTCATGGCCGTCCTTGTCGTGGGTGCCCAATATTTCGGAAATCAACGTGGATTTCCTGGGCCGGGCGCGGTCTCCGTGGCCGCTCATATCGCTGCCGCAGTCGCCGCCATCCTCGTGCAGCACTTCGCCGATCATCGTCGTCGAGGCGCTTCGGCTCTCGCGTCGACCGTCGTCTTCGTCATCGCAGGTGTGCTGCTCTGGACTCAGTGGTGGGGTTGACCGACATATTGCCAACCCTCGGATTGCAGTGGCACACTGACCTCTGCAGTTTCGGCGCTACCGCGCCATACCGACAGTGCAGATCGGGTACTCCGGTAGATGCAGCCGTACGGTGGCGCGCTCGGTGACACCTCTCTCGAATTGCTGAACGGTATCGAAACCGGATTCCATAGGAGATAACGTGACCACCGTGACCGAACCGACCAGCAACACAGCAAACCTGTCCGCTATCACCGACGAGGAGATATTCCTCGGACACGTCGGTGGAAAGCTGTCCGTCGAACTGGCCTCTCCACTCGAGACTCAGCGTGACCTTTCGATCGCGTACACCCCCGGGGTAGCTCAGGTGAGTCGCGCTATCGCGGAAGATGCCGCGCTTGCCAAAAAGTACACCTGGACCGACCGCCTCGTCGCTGTCATCTCCGACGGTTCGGCTGTACTCGGGCTCGGCGACATCGGCCCCCGCGCATCGCTTCCGGTCATGGAAGGCAAAGCGGCACTGTTCAAGAAATTTGCCGGCCTGAACTCCATCCCGATCGTCATCGACACCCAGGACGTCGACGAGATCGTCGACACCATCGTTCGTCTGCGTCACAGCTTCGGTGCCGTCAATCTCGAAGACATCTCCGCACCGCGCTGCTTCGAAATCGAGAGGCGCGTCATCGACGCTCTCGACTGCCCGGTGATGCACGACGACCAGCACGGCACCGCCATAGTCGTTCTCGCGGCCCTCAACGGTGCAGCGAAATTCCAGGGGCGTAGCACTGCAGGGTTCAAAGTCGTCATCTCCGGGGCCGGTGCCGCAGGCGTCGCGTGCGCCAACATTCTTTTGGCGGCAGGCACTCCAGATGTCGTCGTGCTCGATTCCAAGGGAATCGTCTCGGCCGATCGCACCGACTTGAACTCGGTGAAAACAGACCTGGCCTCCCGGACCAATCCTCGTGGGCTGTCGGGAAGTGCTGCCGATGCGCTCGCCGGCGCCGACGTGTTTCTCGGAGTCTCCGCGGGACAGATCGACGAGTCCTGCATCGCATCGATGGCACCGGAGTCGATCGTGTTCGCCCTCTCGAACCCGGATCCCGAGATTCACCCTGAGCGAGCGAGCCTCTACGCCGCGATCGTCGCGACAGGCCGCAGTGACTTCCCGAATCAGATCAACAATGTGCTCGCCTTCCCCGGCGTGTTCAAAGGCGCCCTCGACGCCGGAGCACGCCGCATCACCGAAGGCATGAAACTCGCCGCTGCCGAGGCAATCCTCTCGGTTCTCGGCGACGAGCTGGCTGCGGACAAAATCGTGCCGAGCCCGCTCGACCCTCGCGTAGCCCCAGCCGTTGCGGACGCAGTTGCGGCAGCAGCGCGAGCCGAGGGCGTCGCGTAGGACCGAATAGAAGAAGCACCCCGCACCTTGCCTCAACCAGGCATGATGCGGGGTGCTTTTTAGTTCTCTCCAGCTAGACCTCGGCCACCCGTGCAGGCATGCGCTTCAGCCGACCTGTACCCGGAGCCGAAGCCCAGACGGCAAGGGCCAGCAGACCGTCCACGATCAGGGTCAGCAAGGCGACCAGGATTGCGCCGACAAGCACGCGCCCGTAGTCGTAAAGTGCGAGGCCGTCGAAAATGTAGCGACCGAGCCCGCCGAGGTTGACGTAGGCCGCAACGGTCGCGGTGGCGATGATCTGGAGCGTGGTGTTTCTGAGGCCACCGATCATCAGCGGCAGCGCATTGGGGATTTCGACGCGGAAGAGCACTTGCAGCTCTGTCATACCCATAGCTCTGGCAGCTTCCACCACATCGGCATCGACGTTCGCAATTCCGGAGTAGGTCCCGGCAAGAAGGGGTGGAATACCGAGGAGAACCAGCGCGATGATCGGGGGAACCAGTCCTAACCCGATGACCAGAACCAGGAACACCAAAATGCCGAGTGTCGGTAGCGATCGGAGCGCATTGACGAGTCCGACGACGAGGGCTTCACCTCTACGGAGGTGTCCGATCAGCAGCCCGATGGGGATCGCGATGGCCGCCGAGATCACGACGGCGAGAAGGCTGTACCAGATGTGCTCGATGATGCGGGCGCCGATTCCGGTGGGCCCGGCCCAGTTTCCGGCGTCGAAGATGTAGGAAAAGGCCTGCGAGAACAAGTTCATGCCGACCTCTCCTTCGAGACTGTGACCTTCTGTGAAACTGTGGCCTTCTTCTTGGAGACCGAGCTGAGGCGAGTCCACGGTGTGAGCCGACGACCGAGTAGATACAGCACCGCATCGAACACGAGCGCCAAGAAGACGATCGAGATGATGCCAGCAACTATCTGGTCCGGGTAGTCACGCTGATATCCCTGAGTGAACAGTTGACCGAGGCCGCCGATCCCGATCACCGAGCCGACCGACACGAGCGAGATGTTCGTGACCGCCACAACCCTGATATTCGCGATCAGCACCGGGAGCGACAGTGGCAGTTCGACGGACACCGCGCGCCGAATGGACGAATACCCCATGGCCTCGGCAGAATCGACGACCGCGAACGGTACCGAGTCCAATGCTTCGGGAACGGCCCGAATCAGAAGGGCAGTCGAGTACACCGCCAACGCGATGACGACGTTGAGCGGATCGAGAATGGGAAGACCCACGATCGCTGGAATTGTGACGAACAGTGCCAGTGAGGGGATGGTGAAGGCAATGCTGGCCAGCGTCAGCGTCGTTCGCCGCACCCATCGTGTGTTCCGGATGAGCGTGCCGACGGGTATCGCAACGACCAATCCGATCAGCAACGGGACAAGCGACAGGTAGAGGTGTGTCTTCGCTAGGCCGAGAACGACATCGAAGTTGTCGACCAGCCACTTCACTTCTTGTCGTCCTCGCTGTATTGGATGGAACTGCTGTGTTGGATGGAACTGCCGTGGTGGCCCGATATGCTGTTTTGTTCGGAACCGAAGTGGTGCCGGGTTCTTTCCTCGTCCTCGGACTTGCGTTGAACAGCAAGGTTTTCGAGGATCTCTGCAGCGTCTACACCGCCGACGGCTGCTCCGGTCTCGTCGACGGCAACCCCGATTCCCGACGGTGACGAGATGGCCGAATCGAGCGCTTGGCGCAGATCCCCACCTTGGGTGAACAGTGACCCGCCCGCTGCGGTGCTGTCCTCCAGCGCCCGGCCGTCGCGAACCTTCTCGACCCCGGTGGTGTCGATCCAACCGAGCGGACGGCGTGCCGAGTCCACAACGAGAACCCACTGCCCCTGGTCCAGGCGCAGGGACTTCACTTCGCTCTCGGTCGCTGTGTCGATCGAGTGCATGGTGACCGACTGAGCCGACCTGAACGAGAGTCCCCGATAGCCGCGGTCGCGACCGACGAACGAAGCCACGAAGGACGTGGCCGGTGCAGACAGGATGGTCTCCGGTTTGTCGTACTGCTGCAGTCTCCCCTGGGGTCCGAAGACGGCAATGTGGTCGCCGAGTCGGACGGCTTCGTCGATGTCGTGAGTGACGAACACGATGGTCTTCTTCAAGTCCGCTTGTAGGCGGAGCATTTCGGTTTGCAGGTCCTCGCGGACAACCGGATCGACAGCACTGAAAGGCTCGTCCATCAACAGGATAGGCGGATCCGCGGCCAGTGCGCGGGCGACGCCGACTCTTTGCTGCTGGCCACCGGACAACTGCGCCGGGTAGCGGGAGGCGAAAGCTGGGTCGAGGCCCACTCGTTCGAGAACACCCAACGCGGCCTTGCGTGCGGCGCGCCTCGTGGCGCCACGCAACACCGGCACGGTCGCGACGTTGTCCACGACCGTGCGGTGGGGCAGCAGGCCGGCGCTCTGAATGACGTAACCGATGCCGCGCCGCAGTTTCACGGCGTCGGCGTCGGCGATGTTCTTTCCGTCGACCGTGATCACTCCAGAAGTCGGAGTGATCATGCGATTGATCATCCGCATCGAGGTGGTCTTACCGCAGCCCGACGGCCCGACGAAGACGGTGAACGACTGGGGTTCGATCACCAGATCAAGCGAGTCGACGGCGGTGGTGCCATCCGGATATGTCTTGTTCACACTGTCGAAAGTGATCACTACAGGGGTGCCTCTCGTCGGTGCACCGGCAAACCGTCGGTGAAGTGCATTGCGTCGATAGACGGGCAATCAGCTGATCGGCTTGTCCAGTCCCTTCTGCGCTACCCAAGCCTTCGCCGCTGCGGCCGGTTCGACTTTGGCGTCACCGGAAACAGAGGTGTTGAGGGCGATCAGTTCTTCGGTAGTGATCTGCGCAGACACTGCGTCGAGGACCTTGGTGAGCTTGTCCGACTGCTTCGCGGTGTTGAGCACCGGAATGATGTTCTGTGCAGCGAAGTTGTTTTCCGGGTCCTCGAGTACTACGAGGTCGTTCTGTGCGATTGCGGGCGAAGTGGTGAAGATGTCGGCAGCAGTGACCTTGCCGGAGACCAGAGCTTCGACGGTCGCCGGGCCGCCCCCGTCGGAGATCGGGACGTAATTTCCTGCCTCGATGTCGAGGCCGTACTTCGATTTCAGCCCCGGTAGCCCACCGACACGTTCCTGGAACTCGGGCGTGCCTGCGAAGGTGACATCCGCGGAGAAGGGCGCCAGGTCGCCGATCGTGGTCAGCTTGCGGTCTGTGGCCGTCGAACGGCTGACGACGACGGCATCCTTGTCCTCACCGGGTGCCTGAGCCGTCACGGCCAAGTCCGAACCGAGTGCGTCGGGGAGGGCCGCCAGCACGTCCTCGGACGAAGTCGCCGTTGCCGACTCGTCCAAGTACTGCAGGAGGTTGCCGGTGTAATCGGGGACCAGATCGATCGACCCGTCCTTCACTGCCGGAATGTAGGCTTCACGGCTGCCGATGTTGAATTTGGTGCCTACCTCGAAACCATTGGCGCGCAGCGCTTCTGCGTAGATATTCGCCACGGTCTCGGACTCCGGGAAGTTGGCCGAGCCCACCACGATGGAGTTGGTGTCCCCGTTGCTCTCCCCGCCGCCACTGGACAGGGGATCGTCGTTGTTGCCGCATGCTGTCAGCGCGAGTGCCGAAATCGACAATGCAGCGAGGACGCGTGTGGTTCGGGTGATGTTCATTTCGGTCCTTCCATCGGTACCGGCGCGTCGACTGACCGGTTGTCTCGGCAGCTCGGGATGGTGATCCGAGCAAGTCTAGACATAGGGTTGCCCCGAAGAGCATCTCGTTGGCCGCAGTTCCCGTTGTGGTGGAACGATAAACCTTGCCACCGACAGCGTCTGTGAACGGAGCTTGTGGAAAAGTGTGTGTGACAGGCCTACGGGTCGTAGTTCTAGTCCTCCTCTCGTGCGTCGCGATGTCGTGTGGTGCAGCCGAGCAGCCATCCTCGACCATCGTGGTGGGTTCCTCGGACACCGTGCAGAGTGAGCTGTTGGCGCAGATTTACGCAGCGGCGCTGCGCTCGACCGGGGCAGAGGTACGCACCCAGCTGGACGTGGGCAGCAGCGGTGACTCCCTGGCGGCACTCGACCGAGGCGACGTCGACGTCGTTCCAGGGCAGATGGGCGAACTCCTCGACACGTTCGATTCGACGTCCGAGGCTACCGAAGCAGACGATGTGTTCGCCGATCTCAACAAGTCGCTTCCGCAGGGCTTGTCCGTCTCGGACTATGCCGCCGCCGAAGACGGTGTGGCACTGGTTATCGCAGACGTCAACCCTTTTCCGGGAGCCGAGACGATCACCGACATCGCGTCGAGGTGTTCGCAGGCCACGGTATCGGTCACCGCCGCAAACGTCGAAGAGTTGGACAGAGTGCGGGATCTCTACGGGTGCAGTTTTGCCTCGGTCCGGATCGAGGCCGACGAAGAGGCAGTCGTCGAGGCAGTAGAAGCAGGCGCGGTGACAGGGTCGGAGTCCGTGTCCGTCGGCGTCATTCGTACCGCGTCGTCAGGGCCGAAGGCCAAGGATCTGACCCCGCTCGACGACGACGAAGGCGCGTTCCGGGCCCAGAACGTCGTACCACTCTTTCGAGACGGCGTGTTGAACGAGAACGAAATCAAAGCCTTCGGCGTGGTCGCCGGTGAATTGACGACCGCGGGCCGCGCCGACATGATCGGGGAGGGGCCCGGGGGGGGGTCACAAGACGAGGTGGGGGCGCGTTGGGTGGGGGG
>JBBPZN010000184.1:0-16168 GCA_038198705.1 Mycobacteriales bacterium | reverse complement strand
TTGGTCAAGTTGATCTTGTTCCCCCTGGTCAAAAAACCGCACTCAACAGGGTGTTTTATTGCACAGCGCTAAAAGTCGTATTATTGATACGCAATTACTACAGTCTGTCGTATGCAATTGACGCGATTTACCGACTTGGGGCTGCGAGCGATGATGCTGCTCGCAGCCGCAGAGCACGACGGGCGTCGCGTCACCACCGGATCCATCGCTACCAACGTCAACGCGTCCGAGCATCACATCGCGAAAGCGGTGACTCAACTGGTCGCACTCGGCCTCGTTCAGTCCCAGCGCGGACGCACCGGTGGATTGTCACTCACAGCCGAAGGGCACGCAGTCTCCATCGGGCATATTGTCCGTCGACTCGAAGGCGATACCGATGTGATCGACTGCGTCGGCAATCGGCCGTGCCCGCTATTGCCTGCATGTAGGCTCCGGCGCGCACTGGCCGATGCCAGTGAAGCTTTCTACGTCGAACTCGACAAGCACACAGTCGACGATCTGACAAACAGCACAGTCTTTTCGTTGGTTTCTTTATTACCCATGCTGCCCAACTGACTTGTTCGACTCAATCAAATCAAACGAAAGGCCTACTGCATGTCCGTGACGAGCCATTCTCAGTCCACTGTCGATATCGCAACCGAAAGCACTTATGTAGCAGAGGAACTAGAGGAGCATCACGCCGACATCATCAGGGCTACGCTACCCCTGGTCGGCGCGAACATCGGCGACATCGCGAAGAGCTTTTACAGCCGCATGTTCGACGAGCATCCGTCTTTGCTGCGCAACCTCTTCAATCGCGGAAACCAAGCCCAGGGCGCTCAGCAGCGTGCTCTCGCCGCGGCAGTCGCTACGTACGCAAGCCACCTCGTCAACCCCGACCTGCCTCACCCAGCTGAGCTGTTGTCGCGAATCGGCCACAAGCACGCATCCTTGGGGATCGTCCCCGAGCAGTACCCCATCGTGCACAAGCACCTGTTCGCAGCAATAGTCGAAATCCTTGGCGCTGACGTCGTAAGTGCAGAGATCGCGGCTGCCTGGGATCGCGTCTACTGGATGATGGCCGATACCCTCATCTCCATGGAGCATGACCTCTGCGCTGCGTCGGGCGTCGCTGTCGGTGATGTGTACCGACGTGCGGTGGTCATCGATCGCACCGACGATCCATCCGGCGCAGTTCAGTTGACGGTGGAAGATCCTCGTGGACGCTTCCCGAAATTCACACCGGGGCAGTACGTTTCAGTCGGCGTCACGTTGCCCGACGGTGCCCGTCAGCTTCGTCAGTACAGTCTTGTCAATGCGCCGGACACCGGTCGATCGACCATCGCCATCAAGCGCGACGGCGAAGTATCCAACTGGATAGCCGAGAATGTGCGCGCCGGCGACATCATCGACATCACCCTACCGTTCGGTGACCTGCCCGCCGACAAGCTGGGATCGCATCCCGTCGTGCTGATCTCGGCTGGTATCGGTATCACTCCGATGATCGGCTTCCTCGAGTACTTGACCGCCGGGAATCACACCAACCGCGTTCAGGTGCTGCACGCAGATCGCTCGAAGACCACGCACCCGCTGCGCGAGAAGCAGAGCGACCTTGTTTCTCGCCTGCACGACGGCTCGGCGCAGCTCTGGTACGCCGACGAGGGCCGCGGCCGAATGGATCTCACTGAGGTGGATTTCCCCGGCGACGCCGAGATCTTCGTCTGCGGCAACGGCGGCTTCATCCAGGATGTTCTGGGGCAGCTCGACGCCCAGTCGGTACCGCGCGCTCGCATCCACTCGGAGCTGTTCGCCCCCGATGAGTGGCTACTTCCCTGAGTCAGCCACCATTCCACGATGCATGACTCTGTCGCCGACCACGCCATTGTGGTCGGCGCAGTGCATTACGCATCGGTTGTCCCACATCACCACATCGCCGGGCGACCACGAGTGGCGGTAGACGTTAGTCTCCCTCGTCGAATGATCGACGAGGGAGCGGATCAGCTGTGCGGCCTGACCGTCGGGCATCCCGCTCACCGAGACGCAGCGTGCCGGTGTGGACAGGTACAACGCTTTTCGACCGGAAGTCGGATGCACACGCACGAGCGGATGATCGGCCGAGGCGGCGTATATGCCGTCGAGCCCGGTCATTATGTGTGTGGCCGTTCGGTTTTCGATACTTGCCCGTGTCTCTCCTGGGAGTGAATCGTAAGCGACGTACTGATTGCTGAAAAGGGTCTGACCACCTGTTTTCGGTACTTCCACTGCCCGTAACGCCGTGTACGCGGGCGGCTGCGGCACATACGTGGTGTCCACATGAAATGTGGACTTGGGCGGCGTCTCGCGTCCGACGTTGCTGATGACGTTCAGGTCAGGGAACCCGTCGACGGGCGTCTCGCCCTCGGTGAACACCAGCTCTCCGAAGGCGGAGAGAAATGCACGGAAGTCAGCGTCGTCGATACTCTGATTCGGTAGGATTACGGCGCCGTGTTCGGCCAGCAACTGCGCGAGCCGATCCACCTCACTGGCCTGAACGGCAGCCAGATTCAGTTGGGTGACGCGTACACCGACCGGTTCGAGTACCTCGTGCTTCATCGGGGATCCACCTCTTTTTGTAGTTCGTGCACTCCCATCGCGAACAGATCTTCGATATCGATTCCCGCCGCCGCCGCCATGACTGCG
This sequence comes from Mycobacteriales bacterium, assembly GCA_038198705.1. Lineage (GTDB taxonomy): Bacteria > Actinomycetota > Actinomycetes > Mycobacteriales > Mycobacteriaceae > Rhodococcoides. The sequence goes on along the minus strand of JBBPZN010000184.1, from coordinate 13,510 downwards.
ACGACACTGCTCGGGGAGTAGGAGCAGTAGAGGCTCGCCTCGAGGAACCACACCGCGCCGGAGGGGTCTATTCGGAAATCGATCAGACTGTAGTGACGGCACCCCAGCGCGACATGACACAGTCGCGCCGACTCCCAGACCGCCGCAGTGATCGGGTCCTCGACGTCGACGATCCAGGAGCGCGCTGAATCTTTTGCGACCAACTAGAGATCACCTTCGTCGTTGTGATCAAGTTTGTCCGCATGTCCGCGTATCGACGAGACCGCATACTCCTCCAGCGGAAGGCACACCAACTGGCCGTCCCGGACGAGTATTCCGCAGCGCACCTCGCGGCCCAGCTCTACGTACGATTCGACAAGGGCCGCACTGGAATACGCGAGCGCATCGTGCACAGCTGCTTCGAGTTGGTGCGCCTCCCGCACCAATGTCACACCCATCGAGTTGTCCGCGTCGACGGGCTTGACCACCACCGGCACAGACATGTGCGAGCGCTCGCCGGCGCGCACCACTTCGCCTACCGGAACCGCGACGCCTGCGGCACTCACGATGGCCCTCGCTACGTTCTTGTCGGCCGTCATGGCCATCACATCGGGCCGATTGCCGAGATACGGTACCTCGAGCAGGTCGAACAGTGCACGATACGTCGTCATCCCGGGTAGGCAGAACATCTCGGGCACAACCAGGTCGACGGCTCCGATGCGTTCTATCGCCTCGGCGACCGTCAGAGTCGGTGCCTGCGCGACACTCGATGCGTCGATGCTGTCCGGAAAACACCAGGAACCACCTGGGCTGACGAAGGCGATCCTGCATTCGTACGCCGAATTGTCGCCGCACGCATCGAGAAATCCTCGCGCGTACACCCGGGACAGCTCGGCATGGAAGTCGTCCACCGCAGAGCCCGCCAGAACGAGAACAGATAACACCATCAGTCGCCGCCCGCCTCGACGAGTTTGCCGATGTTGAAATCGATACGCGTCCAGGTCTTTCCCTCGCGCATGTTCTTCACCAACAGGGACGGGATCTGCAGATGGTGAACGAGCAGATAGGGCAACGGATCCCAGCTGGTGAGGATCGCATCGGTGCCCTGCAGGATAGAGCGCATCCGCTCGGACCGACCGGACTCGGTGAACAGACGCCACAGTTCGTGGTAGATCCAATATGTCGGCTTGGCGGTGGGGCGCGGTTCGATGAGTTCATGCCCATCTTCGAGATATGCCGCCGACAGGTTTGGGTGATCGTAGAACATGGTGATCGCAGAATGTGTCCGCGGGTTGCATTCGATCGCGTAGACCTGCCCGTCGGACGCCTCGATGAAGTCGAATGACAACTGCCCGGAAACATTGAGCTCCTTGACGAATCGCTCCACCCATGTGCGGATGTCGGGCTTGTCGACCATCTCATAGTTCACCTGGAAGGCGGACGACTCGCAGCATCCGTACACCTGGAGACTTCCGTTTCGCACTGTTCCGTGCGTGCAGTACTCCTGCCCAGAGATGAATTCCTGCAGGATCCACGGGTCGTTCTCAGTGATGTTCAGGCTACGAGCGAAGACCGAATTACGTTCTGGCGTCGCACAAGACAGTTTCGTGAGGTCCATGCGGCCCACGGGGTTGTACGCGATCCGCTTCAGGATGTATTCGCGACCTTTGGGGAAGTCGAACTCGTCGATCTCCGCCGGATCGGTGATCCGTCGCCAATCTGGCACCCGTAATCCATACGACTCCGCCTGAGCGGAGAAGCGTGATTTGTCGTCGAGCATGCGGACGGTATCGGAGTCGGCGTGCAATACCTCGCACGAGGCATCGAGAAGGACCCGCGCATCGGCGTCGAAAATGCTTGCCACCGGACTGGACACCGGCACGAAAACATCGACGCCTTCACGATCGACGATCTCGCACAGCGCCTTCGCGTATCCAGCGTCCTGGGGATCCGGAATACAAAAGAACTTGTCCACTGCGCGCGAGAAGCGATACCCAGTGAACCTGTACTTGGAGGACTCGGCCAGAATCACCCGATGGCCCGCCGAGTGGAACGCCCGCGCCAGTTCCACTGACTTCGTCATCTTTCCACCGGTCAGCAGAATAGTTCGTCCAGTGGACGCTGCGTGGGTCGGCCGCGTACGTGCCAGTGCATAGGCAGTGACTGCGGCGTCGACTGGAAGCGTAGCGAGTAGACCAGCCAGCGCTGCGACGGTTTTAGCGACCGACTTCATGGCCATGCCGAGTGTTCCCGAACTCGCCGGATAAGGGTCACGCCGTCACGCAACGGCAGCAGCACTTGCTCGACGCGCGCATCTTCAGCGACAAATCTGTTGAATTCGGCGATCGCATCACCGTTGACGGTCCGGCCGTTGTCATCGGCATAAGGTTGGCCCTGCATCAGCGTGTTGTCCACGGCCACAATGCCGTTCACAGCGAGCAGATCACTGTCCATCAATAGTTGGTAGTACCCGAGGTACCCGGTCTTGTCTGCATCGACAAATACGAGATCGAATGGCTCCACCCGTCCATCCAGACGGTGGAGCGTCTCGATCGCAGGCCCTTGCTCGACGGTAATGCTGTGACCCACCGGCGACTTCGAGAAGCATGAGCGCGCGAACTCGGCGACAAAGTCATCGACCTCGCACGCAACGATTTCCCCGTCCGACGGCAATGCCTCGGCCATCGCCAATGCGGAGTATCCGGTGAACATTCCGATCTCCAACACTCTGGTCGCCCTGGTCATGTGCACAAGAAACTTGAGCCATTGCCCTTCGACGTGCCCGGACAGCATTTCGTGTTCGAGCGGCCCCGATCCGAAGACCAATGCGCGCGAGGCCCAATCCACCTGATGTGTGCGTAGCGCGAGCGCCGACAGCGCCGAAGATTCCGGCGTCGTGCAGCGGTCCAAGTACGGATCGAGCCCCTCGGCGAGGTCCCGCACGCGGCGAAGTCGGCGCTTCACATCCGGCTCGAGATGGTCCGACGCGACAAGAAGATCCGTCAGTTCTCGTAGCTCATGGGCGATTATGGTCGACGGTGTCACCGGCCTCGACGCGGTGACACCCTCTGTTTTCACGCGCCGCCAGTGAACATCTCGACACCCTCCCCGCCCCGTTCGAAGTCGAGGCAGATCTTCTTGTGGAGGGTGAGCACGTCGGAGAGTTCCTCCACGGTGACGTCATTGAGAAATTCACACGACCCGATTGGGTTAGGCACTGCTGCACGCAGCAGTCCGTCTCGGGTCTTGAGGATGGACGCGGTCGCTTCAGCGAGGAGTTCCGCCGTCAGATGATCGGAGTCCAGCGCCAAGCCGAGACGACTCATCACGTCGAGAATACGGTCGCGGTCGGCGATGGAAATGAAACCGCGCTGCTCGGCGAGCGTCGTCGACAAAGCCATGTCTATGTTGATGGCATGTCCATGGAAGAACGGTGCCGGAGTCGACAATTCCAGTGTCGGACTCCAGGTGTGACCGAACGCAATGACCCGATCCAGGTCGATCTCATGCAGATTCGGTGCTTCGAGGTCGAGCATGGTCTCGATTGCCCGGTAGGTGAGACGGTCAGCGACGGAACGTAATTCAGTTGTTCCATTCAGGTGACCGAATCGGGTGCGCAGCAGATCGGCACCATGCTCGTCGAGCATGTCGAAGATGTCGGAGTTTCCGACTACCGAAATCTTGATCAGCTCGGCCATACCGTTGCGAACCTGGTCTTCAGGAAGAGTTTTCAGAAAAGAGAAGTCCAACAACACTTTCTGCGACGCATGGTAAGCGCCGAGACGATTCTTGTGCTTGCCGTAGTTCACCGCGACCTTGATCGAGACGCTCGCGTCGATGAGTCCGATCAACGTCGTCGGGATCCGTATATACGGCGTGCTCCGGCGATAGCCTGCGCATGCATAACCGGCCACGTCCGTCGTCAGTCCACCGCCGACCACGAGAACCGGCTCGGTACGTACCAGTCCGAAGCTGTCGAACTCGCCGACGATCATCTCGAACGTCTCGAGTGACTTGGCTGTCTCCGCAATCTTCACCGGGACCACGGTCAAGGAGATCGTGTGATGGTCGAAATACGAATGGATCTGTTCTCCGTACAGCGAATAAACAGATTCATCGACGACCATCAAACAGCGCCCGTAAGGCTTATAGCCGTCTGCGAGCTCGGTGTTGTCGAGCGCAAAGACGCCGTCGACGTAGATGAGGTCGTACTCGATCTTCTCGTATCCTTCGACGTGGAAAGTCTTTTCACTGGCTGTCACCCGGGCGTCTACACCACTCATCGTCAATTTCCTTCTGCCAAGTTGCGCAGCCGCTCCGGGTCGAGCCGGTCGACCGTCTCCACTGCCCCGTCGAAGTTGCCCCCGGCAGTGTTCTCATTGGGAAACGCAACACAGACGACGGAAGCGGCCTTTGCCGCGGCGAGCCCGCCGACATTGTCTTCGATGGCAACGCAGTCTTTCGCTGCCTCGCCGAGACGACCCAACGCAAACATGTACGACGCTCGATCCGGCTTACCGTCGTCCACGTTGGTGCAGTCGACGACGACATCGAACAGGTCGAAGCTGACCTCGGTGAGAGCATTCAAGAGAGCCGCGACGTTTTCGGGGGACGTCGTCGTCACCAGCCCGACCTTGAGTCCATGCCGCTTCGCATCGGCCATCGTTTCGGTTACACCTGGGCGTGGTTCCACTGACGAATTAGCCATGAGCTTTTGAAAGATGTCGGACTTCGTTTTGTGGACCGCGCCCGCGTCGACATTCTGGTTGCGAGATTTCGCGAATTCGGCAATTCGATTGGCCCCGCCGCTGCTGTTCAGCATTGCGGTGTAATCCTTCTGCGACCAGTTCCACCCCAGGTCATGGACAACGAAAGCCTCGTTGAATGCCTTTCGCTGCATTTCGGAGGTGTCTGCGAGTGTCGAGATCGATCCGAACAAAATAGCGCCCATGGGATTTCCTCCGCGAGATTTCTTGTCGTTCAGGTTCTCGGAATGCAGCAGCCCGAAAAAGCCCAGCGGATTTCTTCACCAGCGAGCTACCGAACCGAGAATTAATCTGTACTCGAGTGTGCGCACCGCGAATGTCATCGAGCCCGGCTCGTTGATAACGGATTGGTAACGAAATATAACGTTAAGGTAACAGGAAATTTGTGAATCCCTGGTTCGGCAGAAGCGGATCCGGGGTGATGACAATGCACGGGGACTGAGTGCATGAGAGTGCGGATGTCTGTCGCTTCGCTCCGTTCACCAGCGTGACTGAGCGCACGATAATCGGACTCGATAACGGTTTGCCGTCGACCGAGCGGCGCACCGGCGTGAAAGGCAGCTACACGAGCGCTGGGATGCGTTGCAGGAGCAGCGTGGCCGCGTCCAGAACTCGATCACGATCGAAACTGAGCCGGTAGTCGAAGCAGCGCGAACCGTCGGCAGCGTAGCCACGATCCAAAGCCGTCAACGCGGCGTTGAACGAGGGGTCCACGATAATCACAGTGCGCTCTGACGCCAGAGGTTCGTCGGGACCGACTTCGACAACACGGCAGCCGATATCCACCTGCGCGAGAGGCCTCGGCCTGAATACCGCTGTCAACGCGCTCACTGCGGTAAGCATTGCAAACATCTCACATCGAGATCCGGCCACTGCGGTCGATGAAGGGACAGTCATCAGAATCAGGGCTGTGGATCCGATCGACGCTGCCCGCTCGAGCAAGTCGTCCTCGAGAGTCTCCAATTGCGCTTCGTCGATTCTCAACGCGGCGCTGTGGCCGTTGGTGAGCCCATAGGGAGTGACTGCGACCGGCGCTCGGACGGTCACCGCAGGCCATCCGAGCCCTCGGTTCGCTACCCGGGGCACAGTGTCGAGACTCGGCAACGGCGCCGGCGCCCCGAACAGCCAACCCTGCCCCCACCTCGCGCCCACGTCCAGGGCCCAGCGCTGGTGTACGTCATTTTCGATTCCTTCGGCAACAACTACAGCGCCGGTGCGTTCCGACTCGGCAGTGACCGCAGACAGAATTTCGGTCGACGCCGTGGTGCGGCGGTGAACCAGGTGCATGTCGAGCTTGATCACGTCGGGACGCAGGAGAGAGAGCAGTGCGAGAGATGATGAATCGCCACCTACGTCGTCGATGGCAATTCGACAACCCATGTCCCGGGCATGTGAGACGGCACGTAGCAGACCCGCGGGGTCTTTCATCAGTCGTCGTTCGGTGATCTCGATGACGATCGACAAGCTCTTTGCCGCGGCAAGAACGGGAATAGCGTAGGAAGGCGGCGGGGCATCGAGCGCGGCCGGTTCGGCATTGACAAACAAAGCAAGCTCGTGGGGAAAGCCGGCCACGAGTGCTCCCTGCAGCGCTGACACTCGACATTGCCAATCGAAATCGATCGTCGAATTGCGTCGCTCGGCCTCGATGAACATCTCTTCTGGCGACGTCCACGCGCTGCCTGTCGGTGGCCGGGTCAGTGCTTCGAAACCAGCGAGCGCTCCCGTGCCCAGGTCTACGATGGGCTGGTAGACCGACTCTGTGACACCCGGCAAGTCCGGACGGCTCGCAGGTGTGCTCACGGTAGGCCCTCCCTGCTCGATGTTGCGTTGAACCCCACCCGGGGTCTATTCGGCCTCGCCGCTTCTCGAGCACATACAGTAGCTGAACAACGAGTGTGTTTCGCCTGGCGATAGAGTCGTGTGCGCGGGAATAGGGTGTATCGGATGGAAGTGGTGGGTATGGCAGGTATGCAGGACCGCCTGCACGACGGCCCGGTTCCGCTCTTCGCCAACCGGTACCGACTCGGAGCGATACTCGGCCGCGGCGGCGCAGCTGACGTCTTTCGTGCTGCCGACCAGAACTTGGGCCGCGCGGTAGCGGTGAAGATCTTCCGCCACTCTGACCAGACGCCTTACGACTCCCGGCGCATCGATTCGGAGATGCGAACGCTGGCCTCGCTCTCGCATCCAGGCCTGGTCACGCTGTTCGATGCCGGGATCGCTCCGGACGAAACCGGGACGGTCGTGTCGTATTTGGTCATGGAGTTGGTCGAGGGCCCCACGCTTAATTCCTTCCGAGCAGGGCACGCACTCTCCCCCGGGGCGACCGCTCAGATCGGGTACGAACTCGCCGACGCACTGTCTTACATTCACGCCGCGGGCGTGGTGCACCGAGACATCAAACCCGCCAACGTACTGATCACTCACCTTCCAGGTCAGGGCACAGGCAGCTCGACGAAATTGACCGATTTCGGTATCGCCCGCGTCATCGATTCCGACAGATTGACCGAACACGGGACTGCTGTGGGTACGGCTCACTACCTCAGCCCCGAGCAAGCTATCGGCGCAACCGCCGACCCTGCATCCGACATCTACTCCCTCGGGCTGGTCCTGATCGAATGCGTCAGCGGACACATGGTTTTCGGGGGTAGCGCGATTGCCGCAGCAGTGGCACGACTGCACCGCGACCCGACAATTCCTCTCGAGTTCGGTCCGGGTTGGGTATCGCTACTCACCGACATGACAGCTCGACAGATAGAGGACCGCCCAACCGCTGACGAGGTTGCGAGGCGGTTACGCGCGCTCGCCAAAGCGGAGATGGCAGGTGGGAGCACAGCCATTCTGGCGACACCCTTGCCGCCCATGGAACCGATCACCGAAAAGCAGTCGCAACGCCGCGTCGCACCATGGGCAAAGGCATCAGGCGCGATGGCTGCAATCGCCGTTGCGGCAGCACTTGTCTGGACCATCGCCCCCTCCGGAACTTCAGGCCCCGGCACGCAGAGCTCCCCCCTAGAGACCGCGTCTCCCGCATCCGCGTCTCCCGCATCCGCATCTCCCGCGTCTCCCGCTCCCGCTCCCGCTCCCGCTCCCGCTCCCGCTCCCGCTGCCACTGTAGAGCGGCCGACCAGCGCAGGGATCGTGCCTCTGCCCCCCGTTACGCCACCCGAGCCCTTCACCGAGGTTCCTGTGTACGAGCCCGCCCCGGCCGTCTCGGCGCCGATTGCCGACCCAGTCCCGCCGATCGGTCCTGGCAACAACAACGGCAACAACGGCAACAACGGCAACAACGGCAACAACGGCAACAACAAGAGCAAGGACAAGGGCAGTGACAAGAACAAAGACAAAAGCGGGGGCAAGGACAAGGGCAAGTGATGCCCACGAGGTAGTCGGACGCCGATGGCCCTTCCGCGCGACACGCAAGCCCGTAGCAGATTGCTACACTGAACATACAGTCGTCGATTCTTAGGAGCGGACATGACGAACGTCGCCGACAGAGTTACTCGTTTTTCATCGGAGCTGGTCGATGCCGCAGCAAGTGTGGGCGAGCGAGAGAACCGCTCAGCCAGGCAGCAGTTGGAGCATTGGGCTCGCATCGGCCGAGAAGTATCGAACCAACGTCAGGTAGCACGCCGCCGCGTGGAGGCTGCACTTGCCGGACGAACTCCACTGAGCACACTGTCGCCCGAAGAAGGCGTCGTGTTCAACGCGGAGATAGCCACGGCCCTCGAAGAGTCGCTCGCGACGGGCAACCATGTCGCAGACCGCGCCGCGCAAGGCCGAACCACCGTGTCCCTCGACGAGCACGGTCGCATGATCAAGCACCTGCCCGACGGCACCCAGATCGTTCTGTAGTTCCATTCTGTGAGACGACTCGATCTCGTCGTCGGCCCCAACGGCTCCGGAAAAACGACGTTCGTCGAACACCGCCTTGCCCCGCTTCTTCCGGGCAGCGTCTTCGTCAACGCCGACGCCATCGCCAAGGATCGTTGGCCGAACGCTGCCGAAGAACACTCCTATGAAGCCGCAAAGATGGCCGCGGTCATTCGCGATTCCCTCATCACGCGAGGTGAATCTTTCATCGCGGAGACAGTGTTCTCCCACCCGTCCAAACTCGATCTCGTCCACAACGCACGCGAGGCCGGCTACGTGATCGTTGTGCACATCATCATGGTGCCGGTCGAACTCTCGGTCGCTCGCGTAGCCATCCGGGTGGCCGAAGGCGGCCACGGAGTTCCCGAGAACAAGATTCGTGAGCGCTACGACAGGCTCTGGCCGTTGGTAGCCGAGGCGATCGACTGGGCAGACCATGCGAGCGTCTACGACAACTCCGCCCCGGATGTCACCCGAATCGTCGCCAAATATGTCGACGGGGATGCCGTGAGCGAAACTAGTTGGCCCACATGGGCTCCGGCAGACCTGACAGCCCGGGGTTAGCAGATCCACTGTTCGCATCCGCGGGCCGACTGACTATCCTCAACCACGTTCCACACCTACACAAAGGGGCTTTCCATGGGTTTTGTAGACAAGGCCAAGAATTCCGCCGAAAAATCACTCGGCAAGGCCAAAGAGGCCGTTGGGGACGCGACCAACAACAACGAACTCAAGGCCAAGGGCAAGAAGCAACAGGGGTCTGCCCGCATGAAGAAGATCGGCGAGAACATCAAGGACACGTTCAAGTAAGCAGCACTGCCTTTCGGACCGGCGAGTCGGTGATCGTACGATCGCCGACTCACCGGCCCTCAGCCCCGTCAGCCCACGCCAACCGTCCTCTGCCACCATTGAGGACATGACAGCAACGCCGGAAAACCTGCTGGTCGGGATGCGCTATGAGTGACGGCCACGAGTACACCGAGGACGGTCACTTCATCGTCATCAACGGCCGGCGTTGGAGAGCGACCGATCCTTCGATTCCCGAGGACCGCAATACCGAGCTTCGGTCCATTCTCATGGCCTGGCGTCGGGACGTTCGCGCAACCGGGGGTTCTGACGCCTCGCGAGCAGGGGTACAGGCCACCAAAGTTGCTCTGGGAGAACGTGGTACACCGTGGTGGGAACAGTCGGATTCCGAGCGGCGAGCTCGGTGGTCGAAGGACGTACCACGACCGGGCGCGTGATTTCCGGCTCAACGAGACGACGCAGTTGCCCTACAGCTGGCCTTCTCCATCAGTTTTCACATTGCACAGTCTCGAACATCAATTGTCGATGATCGACGCGTCGACCACGCCGGTACGCATACGCTGCGGGTGATCTCCCACCATTGCAGTACCGACCTCGAGGCCAGTGTCGAAACTTATCGCGGATACCTTGTCGCTGCCCGACCACGATACGAAGCAATAGCGGCCGTCGGTGCTGCGAGTGGACCAGTACGGCTTCACCCCCGACGTTACCAGCGGACCGGCGGCCAGAGTGTCGCGTGGAACAATAGTGGCGTAGTCCGACATCGTGCCGGCGACGCACATCTTCGTTCCATCCGTATTCATCGCGATACCGTGGTGAGCTGAGTCGAGCAGATACGACTGCCGCGGAAGTGCCGCAGCCGCAGGGGATATCGGTAGATCAGCGATCCTGGTGACGCGATCTTCCTGCAGGTCGTATTCGACGATGCCGTGGAAGAACGACACCTGCAGGTAGAGGAATCGCTCATCCGGTGAGAGTGTCATCGGACGAACGGACGCGCTCATGTTGGGATGACCGGCCTCGGCGAGCTTGGCCCCCATGTTGATTTTCCGAGTGACCGCGCCGGTGGTGCGGTCGTAGAAGGTGATCCATCGCGGAAACTTCGTGACCGCCAATTGTGGTGCATCGAGGGGAGTTTCGACGCGGCCGATGCTCGCGTTGATAATGTAGCGCCCGTCTTTTGTGTACACGTTCTCGTGCGGCGACGTGCCGGTCGGAAAACGCCCGATCTCACTGCCGTCCGCCGTGTTCAGAACGTGAACTGTGTTGGCAGTCGAGGCAGACACTGCGACCTGGGTGCCGTCCTGCGAGATCGCCATGTGATCGGCCCGCTGCCCGTCGACTGCGAAGCGCCACACTATGTTTCCCGACGCGATGTCGATGGAGACCACGTCGGCGAAACTCGGACGGGAGACAATCAGCTTCGTACCGTCGTTGGTCGTGTACAGATCGTCCGCGTACTGGTCATGGCCCTCGCCGACAAGTTGGCGGATACCGAAGTAGAAGACGGCACGGATTGGATCGCGGTAGATCTCCGCGAGCCGTTCGCGTTTGTCGGGAATCGTGTTCACGCTTCCAAACCGCGTCATATCGGCGTCCGGGGACATGAAGTCGGCGGTACCGTCCCAGTTGTTGGCGACGAACAGAACGTCGGTCAGCCCCGACGGGGCAGCATGAGCCGGCACGACCACTCCCGCGGATATCGCAACCGTAGTAAATAAGACACTCACAGTACGACCTAAAGACCTCATGACAAACGTTCCCGCTTCCACCGACCGATTTCCCCGACGCCAAGGATATCGGCGCGCCGGCGAGAAAGGCCTCGATCCGCGTTGTGATCGACCACTGTTCTACAGCGCAAATTCAGGGATGCACCTGCCCTCACGGCCGGAGCAGTCAGGATCGATCGATCGCATTCAATAGAAGATCTCCGATCCGCCCGTGGACGTCGTCCGTATCATCCTCTGTCGCAATGATACTGAGAAACAGGGAGGCTCCCGCTGCCATTGCGATCACTGCGTGAGCGTCGAGCACCGCGTCCGCGGTATCCCGCGAGTCACCCGCTGAGAACAGTTCGGCGGGAGGTCCACTGAAGCTCTGCCAGAGCTGACGACGAAGATCCTCGTTCCGAGTGAACGTGCTGAGCAGGCCCGGCACTGCCGCTCGTACTTCCGGCTTGGCGAACAACTCGCGACTTCCAGTAGCCACCCATCGCACCCAGCCGCCAGTGTCCGTGCCGTCGAAAGGCTCGAGGTCGGGGGTCGCTCCGAGGATCGCGTGGAGCACCAACTCCGCCTTGGATGTCCATCGCCGATCGATAGTGCCGCGCCCGACGCCCGCCCTGGCCGCAACCCCGCGCACGCTCAGCTCGTCCCAGCCGAGTTCCATGAGCAGCTCACGGGTAGCTGCCAACACTCGGTCGTCTATGTCGCCGTCTCGGGGACGACCGACCTTGCCCGTGCCGCTTTTTTTGCCCGGTTTCATCGAATCAGCCACATTCGTCGCTCAGTCGTTCTATTGTGGTGCCACTGGTATCGTAATGCTGCACACAGGGGCTCTTGCATGGATGAACAAAACTTACACGCGCCGCTGTCGCGGCGCCGCTTCTTCGGCGCGGCAGCGGTCACCGCAGTCGCGGCCGCAGTCGGAAGCTCTCAGTGGAGACCGGCAGGTGCAACGCCCGTCGGCGAGGCCACTCTGGCTCTACCTCCCGCGTTCCCTGCTGGTGTCGACCTCTATCAACAGAGCTACGTGAATTGGTCCAAGGAGATCGCCTTCGACCAACTCTGGACCTGCGCGCCCCGCGACGAACACGAGGTGGTGACGCTGACCAATTGGGCGGCCGAGCACGGTTATACGCTGCGAGCGAGAGGCTCGATGCACGGCTGGAGTCCCCTGACCGTCGTGCCGGGATACCCCGTCGACAAGGTGGTCCTCCTCGACACGACCGCCCACCTGATAGGCGTAAGCGTAGATCCGGCGGGGACGCCGGCGACAGTGAGTGCGCAGGGCGGCGCGAGCCTGCTCTCCATACTGACCGCACTCGAAGGGCATGGGCTCGGCTGGGCGAGCATCCCAGCCATCGGCGACATCACCATCGGGGGTGCGCTTGCTATCGACGCGCACGGCGCCACCGCTCCTACCGATGGACAGAGCGCACCGCCCGGAATCAGCTTCGGATCCATCAGCAATCTCGTCACCACACTTACCGCAGTGGTCTGGGACGATTCCTCGGCAGAATACGTCGCACGGACCTTCGAACGTTCCGATCCGGGTATTCGGCCGCTGCTCACCCACCTAGGGCGTACCTTCATCACTTCGGTGACGCTCCAGGCCGGTAGGGACCGTCCCCTCAGATGTCACAGCACCTTCGACGTCGACTGGCAGGAACTCTTCGCACCTGCGGGTTCGCCGGGCCGGACTTTCGAGAAACTCCTTGCCGAATCGGGAAGCGTCGAAGCGATCTGGTTTCCGTTCACCGAAGAGCCGTGGCTCAAAGTGTGGAGCGACGAACCGAACTGCCCGGAACAATCACGGGAGGTGACCGGACCGTACAACTACGCGTTCTCCGACACGCTCCCCGAGCTGCTCACTGACCAATTGGGTGTGGTGGCGGCACAGCTCGCGGGTGGGACGCCCGCATTCGGTGCGGCACAGCTCAACGCAGTCAAGACCGGCATGGCTCTCACCGGCACAGCCGACATCTGGGGCACGTCGAAGAATGTCCGCTTGTACCTGCGCGCGACCACTCTGCGGGTGACTGCGGGCGGTGGCGTGGTGCTTGCACGCAGGTCCGATGTCGCCACGATCATCCACGACATGGCCAACTGGATCAACGAGCGGCTCACGCACTACAGCTCGTTGGGCCAGTACCCGGTGAACGGTCCGTTCGAGGTACGCCTGTGCGGTCTGGACAACGACGTAGACGTGGAAAGTTCAGGCCCGCCATCCCTTTCGGCGTTGTCCCCAGTGCCCGGCCATCCGGAATGGGACACCGCGATCTGGCTGAACGTGGTCTCTTTCCCCGGCACGCCCGGCATGCATGCATTCTTCCGCGAGATGGAACTATGGATGCATGGACACTA
>JBBPZN010000183.1:0-40507 GCA_038198705.1 Mycobacteriales bacterium | reverse complement strand
CGGTGAGGCGGGCTCCCGGAGGCCGATGATGAGGGTTCTCACGCCAACTCGTCACGACCCACCGGGGAGCCCTGTGTCCGAGAATACGACTGTTTCCGCTTCTGCCGTAGCCGACACGATCATCCGCACCGTCGAACTCGGTGTCACCATCGGCGACGCTGCGATCGACGGCGACACCACGATCGTGTTCTGCGACCTGATCACCACCGCGCAGGATCGGTGCCCCGCCTGCGGAACGACCGGGAAGTACCGTGACCGGATCGAACGCAGAGTGACCGATGTTCCGGTGGTCGGGCACCCGCTGCAGCTACGGGTACGTGTTCCCCGCTACCGGTGCACGAACACATCCTGCGACCGGGAAGTGTTCTGCCACAACACCGACCGACTCGCGAGGGCCGGGTGGTCCACCACCCGCCGCTGCGCGAGGTACGTCCTGCGGAGGTTGATGCTCGACCGCACCACCGTCGCCGCCGTGGCCCGCGAACTCGGCCTGTCGTGGGACACCGTCAACGCGATCGCCGTCGACGCCACCACCACTGTGGTGGCCGCCGACACCACCCGCTTCGACGGTGTGCGGGTGATCGGGGTCGACGAACACAGGTGGGCGCACACCCGACACGCTGCCGGTGGTGGGTTCGTGACGGTCATCGTCGACCTGACGCCGGTCGTCGACGGAACCGGCCCGGCGCGGTTGCTCGACCTGGTACCGGGGCGTTCGGCGGCGGCTCTGACGGGGTGGCTCGCACAGCGCACCGACTCTTTTCGAGCGGGGATCGAGGTGGTGGCGATGGACGGGTTCGGCGGCTACAAGACCGCCGCCACCGGCAGCGTCCCCGATGCGGTGACGGTGATGGACCCGTTCCACGTCGTCGCCCTCGCCGGAACGAAACTGGACTTGTGCCGCCAGCGAGTGCAGCAGGACACCTGCGGGCACCGGGGCCGGACCGGTGACCCGCTGTATCGGACGAGGCGCACCCTGCGAACTAGGGAGGTGTTGCTGTCGGATCGTCAGACAGACAGGCTTGCAGCAACATTCGCCGACCCGAACCACACTCCGGTGGAGGTGACATGGGCGGTGTATCAACGGTTGATCGCCGCGTACGCCCACCCCGACCCGAAGCAGGGGCACCGTATTCTCACTCGATTGATCGACACCATCCGCACCGGCGTCCCGTACGGTCTCGAGGAGCTCGCCCAACTCGGGCGGACCCTGCACCGACGGCGGGCGGACATCCTCGCCTACTTCACCCACCGGGCATCGAACGGGCCGACCGAAGCGATCAACGGCAGATTGGAAGCGTTGCGGCGCAACGCTCTCGGATTCCGCAACCTCACCCACTACCGAATCCGATCACTACTGCACTGCGGCAACCTCACCCGCGCACTAGATGCACTCTAAAACCGGAAGAGCCAGTTAAGCGCCAATTCCGGTGTTTCGCCATCGTTCGTTGCCGAGACAGTGTCAGGCTAGACATGTTGCAGGGCTAGGGAAACTCCCAGTGCAGCCAGCCCTCGTCGATATTTGCAACCAAACCGCGACAAGGGTCTCCATACTCGATCGATACCAGTACGGACGCAACGCGATCGAATCCGGAGAAAGGCCACTGTGAATGGCGGATACGCAGTCTTCGAAACGTGCACCATTCCCGGGCTAGGGTTTCGTTCATGAACAAACTCGCGGACCAGCGGACACGACGGATTTTGTTGTGCAAGAACCGCGCGCACGCATCGATTGCTGCGGCGGGTGTTACTGCCGTCGCGATGCTCACCGGATGCACAGCCGCTGACGGTTCGAACGGGACGGACATGTCGATATCGACACCCGCACTGACGGTCATGACGAATCCTGAGCCCGTCGAGGCGACGAACACCAACGGCGCTGACCCCAATAATGATGTGCGCGCGGTCGATCCGGCCTCGCTGTCCGCCGACGGATACGGAATAGCGTGGGTATCGCCGTCGGGCAACATCTGGTGCCGCATCTCCGAAGGAACCTATGGTTCCGGATGCCAAGCCCGAGATGCACCTGTTCCGGACGGAGCGAACTGCGTCAATCCCACCTTCACCGTCGAACAGTTGAGCGAGGGCTTCTTCCTGCATCCAGACAGCGTGGAACCATCGTGCTTCAACCAGGGTGTATTCACTACCGAACACCCCACAGTCTTGGAGTACGGCCAGTCCGTCACTACCGGTGGATACACCTGTGTGTCCCGCCGGAGCGGCATGGGATGCACCACCGACAACAGTCACGGCTTCGAGCTATCCACCGAATCAGCACCCTGGTACTGACCGCTAGCAATCGGTGTCTACCAGCTCGGTAACAACGGCACGGCTGCCAAGCACCTCAAAACCTGGACCGCATGATCGCCGACGCCCCGCCGAGGACGCCGCCGCAGCCGGCATCAGGACGGTTCTCGAGGGTGTACATCGTGAGGTGACTGGTCGAGCTTCGGAGGATCCG
Source organism: Mycobacteriales bacterium (assembly GCA_038198705.1). Lineage (GTDB taxonomy): Bacteria > Actinomycetota > Actinomycetes > Mycobacteriales > Mycobacteriaceae > Rhodococcoides. The sequence goes on along the minus strand of JBBPZN010000183.1, from coordinate 38,046 downwards.
AGGCCAGGAGGGTCGCGATCAGCGGGAGTACCAACACTGTAATCGCGCCTGCAGCAACGAGTATCGAGGCACTGGCCGTGGACATCTCCCCCGCGTCGACAGCTACACCGGTCACCGCGACGATGAGTGGCAGGCCGGTCGTCGCGTAGAGCGCGACGCGGAACTGCTCACGGGTGGTGAAATTCTCCTGTCGATCCAACCTGGTTGCGATGAAAACCGGAACACCCCGAATCAGGACGAGAAGAGCCAGAAACGCAAGGAGAATGCCAGGTTCCGCGAGCACCGCACCGATGTCGATCGACATTCCCGAGGTCACGAAAAAGACCGGGATCAGGAACCCGAATGCCAAGCCCTCGAGTTTGGTTTCGAGCTGCTCGTCGCCGCTCGGTACGACCCGGCGCAGAATGAACCCGGCGGCAAAGGCACCGAGGATGATGTCGAGCCCGAAGATCGTCGCGATGGCGGTCAACGTGATGAGCAGCAGCATCGTAAGGCGGACCGTCGTCTGTGCGGTGGTGCCGGCGCCTCGACGAATCACTGCCAGTAGATCGGAGCCTTCACGCAGCAATCGCGCAGGAATGAAGCCGACGGCGACGGCTGCAGCAACGAACAGCGCGAGAATCAGGATCGACTTCAGGTCACCGCGTGAACCGAGCAGAACGGCCATCGCGATCACCGGACCGAGCTCGCCGATCGCTCCGTGATTGATCACGGTGCGTCCAAGCGGTGTGTTCTGAAGACCACCGTCCTTGAGGATCGGCAGTAATGTCCCGAGCGCCGTCGAGGTCAATGCGATAGCCACCGCTATTTCCGCGGTGGCCATACCCGTTTGTCCAAGCAGAAATACCGCCCCGAATGCTGCGGCGAGGCTGAACAACCACGTAGCCAGCGCTCGACGGCCCCCTCGCCCGGTAATTTCCGAGATATCGATCTCGAAACCTGCGAGAAGAAACAACATGCCGAGGCCGAGCTCGCGCAGTAAGTCCACTTCGGTGCCGTCGACGGCGAGGCCGAGAACGTTCGGGCCCACCAGCATTCCGAATACCAACAGCAGGACGACTTCCGGCAGTAATCGCCGCGGCACGAACCCTGCGACGAGCGGCGCGAGCACCGCAATCAGTGAGATCCAGAAGAGCGATGCACCCGCCGACGGCATGGGCCGACTCTAACTCAGCTGCAGGCTTGAAGTACCAGTTCCTTCACCCGAGCCGCATCGGCCTGGCCCCGAGTCGCTTTCATCACAGCGCCGACGATTGCACCAGCAGCCTGCACCTTGCCGCTGCGAATTTTGTCCGCGACACCGGGATTCGCTGCCAGAGCATCGTCCACCGCTGCCTGAAGCTTCCCCTCGTCCTTCTCCATGACGAGGCCGCGGGCAGCCATGACTGCCGCAGGCTCACCTTCACCGGCGAGAACACCGTCGACGATTTGACGAGCACCGTTGTTGTTGACCTTGCCGTCTTCGACCAGCGCGGCAACCTCGGCGACCTGAACGGGTGTGATCGCGAGTGTGCCTAATTCGATGCCGGCGATGTTGGCCTGTTGACTCAAGTAAGAGACCCACCACGAACGCGCGGCTTGCGGCGGTGCACCGGCGTCGACGGTCGCAGCCACGAGTTCGAGTGCGTCGGAATTGACGAGGTCCCGCATCTCTTCGTCGGAGACACCCCAGTCGGCCTGGATCCTCGCACGGCGCAACCACGGCAACTCCGGAAGCGTGCCGCGCAGTTCCTCGACCCACGCAGCATCCGGCGCGACGGGCGCCAAGTCCGGCTCGGGGAAGTACCGGTAGTCCTCGGCGGTCTCCTTCTTGCGCCCCTTGGTCGTTGTTCCGTCCACTTCCTGGAAGTGACGTGTTTCCTGGGTGATCTCGCCACCAGCTACCAGCACGGCGGCTTGACGCCGCATCTCGTAACGGACGGCGACCTCGACGCTCTTGAGGGAGTTGACGTTCTTGGTCTCGGTGCGGGTGCCGAACTCGGTTGCCGTCTTCTCCATCAACGACACGTTGGCGTCACAACGCAGTGACCCCTGGTCCATGCGGACATCGGACACCTCGAGCGACTTCAGCAGATCACGCAGCGCGGTCACATAGGCACGGGCGACCTCTGGCGCACGAGCACCGGTGCCGGTGATGGTCTTGGTGACGATTTCGACCAGCGGAACTCCGGCGCGGTTGTAGTCGAGCAACGAATGACTCGCCCCTTCGATCCGGCCGGTGGCGCCGCCGACATGAGTGGACTTTCCGGTGTCCTCTTCCATATGGGCACGCTCGATCTCGACGCGGAAGGTACTGCCGTCGTCGAGCAACACGTCGAGGTAGCCCTCGGTCGCGATCGGCTCGTCGTACTGGGAGATCTGGTAGTTCTTGGGCTGATCAGGGTAGAAGTAGTTCTTACGTGCGAATCTTCCCCACGGCGTGATCGAGCAGTTCAAGGCCAGTCCGATACGGATTGCTGATTCCACGGCCGCCTCGTTCACGACGGGCAACGCCCCCGGAAGACTCAGGCACACAGGACACACCTGAGTGTTCGGCTCAGCGCCGAACGCAGTCGGGCATCCGCAGAACATCTTGGTGGCTGTACCCAACTCGACGTGGACCTCCATACCCAGTACGGGGTCGAAACGGGTCAGCACGTCGTCGTAATCGATCAGATCGACCATGGCAGCAGTCATGGACAGGAGTTTATGCGCTCGGAACATCGCGCGAGTAACCACGGGTGCCCGTCGAGGTTCGACGGTGAGGTATGTACACGAACAGACGGCGCTCTAGCCGAAGAACGCCGCGGCATCGATGTACCGACTCTCGGGCACTCGTTTGAGTTGCTTGACCGCCTCGGCAAGCGATACGAGACCGATCTCGGTGCCTCTCGCCGACACCATCTGGCCGAAATCGCCTGCATGAGCAGCATCGACTGCATTGACCCCGAATCGTGTCGCCAGCACCCGATCGTATGGAGTGGGGGTGCCGCCGCGCTGCACATGACCCAGAACAGTGGTGCGCACTTCCTTGTTGATCCGACGCTCGATCTCCTGGCCCAGTTGGTGGGCAACTCCGGTGAACTTGACGTGTCCGAACTCGTCGATGCCACCGTCGAGCAACGACATCGATCCTTCTTTCGGCTTGGCGCCCTCGGCGACGACGCAGATGAAATGCGAATCACCGCGCTGAAAGCGTTTACGAACCAAATCGCAGACCTCGTCGACATCGAACGGATGCTCGGGTATGAGCGTCATATGCGCGCCCGACGCCATCCCCGAGTGCAGGGCGATCCAACCGGCGTGACGGCCCATTACTTCCACGAGCATGACCCGCTGATGCGACTCCGCGGTGCTGTGTAGACGGTCGATGGCGTCGGTGGCGATCGTCAGCGCAGTGTCGAACCCGAATGTGACATCGGTGCAGTCGATGTCGTTGTCGATGGTCTTCGGCACCCCGACGACGGGTACGCCTTCCTCCGACAACCAGTGCGCGGCAGTCAAAGTGCCCTCACCACCGATCGGGATGAGGACATCGATTCCGTTGTCCTCGAGCGTTTCCTTGATTCTGTCGAGCCCGGCCCGAAGCACATCGGGATTGGTACGCGCCGTTCCGAGCATCGTGCCGCCCTTGGTCAGCAGCCGATCGTTCCGGTCGTCGTTGCGAAGTTGGACGCGCCGATTCTCGAGCAGACCACGCCATCCGTCCTGAAATCCCACCACAGTCGACCCGTAGCGCGCATCGGCAGTGCGCACCACTGCTCTGATCACCGCATTGAGACCTGGGCAATCACCACCGCCGGTCAGAACTCCGATGCGCATAGCATTCTCGCCTCTCCTCGAATCCATACCGTCCACCGTAATCTTGCCGGTTCGTTTCCGCTTCGGCAGCACGATGGGCAACATCAGCCGGGTGTGACGACTCCAGTTTCGTAGGCGAGCACGACTGCTTGGGCTCGATCGCGCAAGTGAAGTTTGCCGAGAACTTTGCCGACGTGCGTCTTGACGGTCTGTTCCGCTACGAAGAGGGCTTCGGCAATTTCGACATTGGACAGGCCCTGCGCGATCAGTTCGAGCACTTCGCGTTCGCGGGGTGTGAGGACGGCCAACTTCGCCGGCTGTGATCGCAGCGAACCACGCCTCTTGGTCACGTCCGCGATGAGTCGCCTCGTCACCGACGGCGCCAACAGAGCCTGACCGGCCGCGACGACGCGAACGCCGCGAATCAATTCCTCGGCAGGCGCATCCTTGAGCATGAATCCGCTTGCACCGATAGTGAGTGCCTCGTACACGTAATCGTCGATATCGAAAGTCGTCAACATAAGGACGCGCACCGGTGGGTCGTGCGAGCCGCGCAGGATCGCCCGGGCCGCCTCCAATCCGTTCATCTGCGGCATCCGCACATCCATCAATACGACGTCGGGTCTCAGACGTTCGACTTCGGTGACCGCTGTAGCGCCGTTGTCTGCATCGCCGACGACGCTGATGTCGGGCTGCGCGGCTAGAAGCGCGCCGAATCCTTGCCGAACCATGGCCTGATCGTCGGCGATGAAAACGGTGATGGCCACAGGCGACACCCTATGCCGACCCGTCTGCCGCTGGAGTGACGCGTGGCGGCAACCGCGCGACTACCTCGAATCCGCCGTCGGGGAGAATCCTTGCATCCAGCCACCCCGATGCTGCCATCGCGCGATCGCGCATTCCGCGCACACCGTGTCCGCCGGTGCCCGATTCGATCACCGCGGGTCCTTTGCCAGGTGCGGGTCCGTTGACGACCTCCATCGATACCGGGTCCTGGTCGTAGGTAAGCCGCACTCGAACTTCCGCCCCGGGGGCATGCCTGGCCACATTGGACAGCGATTCCTGCACGATGCGGTACAGCGCGAGACCTGCTGCATCTGACATGACCGCCGGGTCACCGGTCGATGTCCAGCTCAATCGGACCCCTGCGCGGAGGCTGCCTTCCAGCAGTGATTCGACGTCGGCCGCTCCGGGTTGCGGCGCATCCGCCGCTTGTTCCCCATCGCTTCGAAGTACCCCGAGCATTCCGCGTATTTCGTTGAGCGCCTCGCGTGCGGTGGCGCCGATCGCATCGAATTCAGCTGCAGCCGAGGGTGATACATCGTCGAGACGAAAAGGTGCGGTCTGGGCTTGAACAACGACCAGCGACATGTGGTGGGCAACCACGTCGTGCAGGTCGCGTGCGATCTTGGCTTTCTCTTCCAGCACTGTGCGCCGTGTCCGCTCGAGATCATTTACTTCCTCTTGCTTCGCCAGTTGTCGCCGCGAGAGGATCAACCAGCGGATCAGCAGGCCGAAGATCGTGATCGCCGTCAGGCCCACCGCCCAGCCGATCCCGTCGGATCCGGGCATGTCGGCAACGAACAGCAACACGGTCGACACCCAGGCGACCGCCACGATCGGCACTGCACATCGCAAGCTCACCGCGAACAGGAGAGTCAGCAAAACGATGATGTGCACGACCTGCCAGGGATACTCCCACCCCGGCTGCAGCGAAAACGCAACCGGGATGATCAATCCTGAGCCCGCCGAAACAGCCCACCCCAGTGCTGGATTCGTGCGGACCGCGACGAACGGAAACGCAGCGAGCGCCGCGACGATCGGCATGATCGGGGCCGGAACCAGATGGGTGAGAGCGAGCGTCGGCCACGCCACCGCATAGAGAACGGCAGTGATCACCACGATCGCGATATCCACCAGCCGAATCGGACCGGTATAGGAAACGACGCGCGCAAGGGCGCCCGTCCGTGCGCCGTTCGTCCGGCGCGTTCTGGAGAGTATTTTTCTGCCCACAGGTGTGAACACTAGGAACCCTGACCCGAAAAGTCATCGTACTGAGGAGCGAGAAAGCACCAACCCCTCGGTATCAGCGCAACGTCGACGCTCACGTGTCAGTGTCGGGCAGAACCAGCACCGCAGGGCGACGACGCCTGGCACAACCCGCTCATAGCGTCCTGACCATGAAGCAAACGGCCGGGACGCCCAGCGAAACAAGGCGAACGAATCCCCTGGCCACGGTGGCGGCAGTGTGCGCAGCACTGGCTGCGAGCGTGGCGTTCTCGGTACCGAAGGCGAGTGCCGACGCTCCGTCCGGATCTACGGTGCGCACCGAAACCTCGATTGCCATCGAGGCACTGACCATGCACGACGCGTCCGACGCGGCATCGAAAGTGCCGCCCGACTTCGTCGACGACTTCGGCTACTCCCCTACCATCGAACATGACTTGCTGGTGAATCCCGCTGGGAGCTGCTCGTCACCGATACCGCTGCCTGAGGAGTTCGAATCTTCCTGTGCAGCACATGATCTCGGCTACGATCTACTACGGCACGGCGCGATTCACGGCAACTGGCTTCCCGCCTCTGCGCGACGAAGTCTCGATTCGATGCTCGCAGCAGATATGCACGCCGCGTGTGCACAGCGGACCGAAGTTCTTTCTCGTGCAGTGTGCGACGGTATGGCCGAGGTTGCGGCATCCTCGGTTCGTTTGAACTCATGGCGTCAGCACGACGGGACACCCATTCCGGAACCTGCACTACCGTTCCTGCTTGCCGGCGCTGTCGTTACCGCATTGTCGGCCGCGGCGCTGGGTGCCTTGTCGCTCTACCCTTCTCGTCGCGCCCGCCAGGCAGTGTCATCATGACCACGTCCGTTCGCTTACGCCCCACTGCTGCACTTCGGACTGCGCCCGAGACCCGGCTAGCCGTTCCTCGCGTCGCGACGTCGCTGATCGTCGGAGGCATGGTTGCAGTATCGCTTGCCCCGGGACTTCTGCCCAGGTCGTCGCTGACACAAGCACTGGTAACTGGAGTCCTGGCGGCCCTCGGCCTCGGTCTGTCCACTGGACTCCATCGCGTTCTTCGTCTACTGACGCCGCTCGCTCCGCGGCGTGTAGCCCGACGTGTGTCGGCTGCGGCAAGTGTTGTCGCGGTAGCTGTCGCAGGAGTTGCCGCCGCGCGGTGGCAGAGCTCCCTGCGCTCGTCCATGGGCATGGCTGCAGCAAGCCGGTTGCATTGGATCGAAGTACTGTGCGGTTCGGTCTCTGTCTCGGCGATTCTGATCGTGCTCTTTCTCGCGACCACTCGCGGATCTCTACGCCTGGGAAGAACGAGAGCGATAGTCATGCTGACAGTCCTCCTGATCGGCTCCAACTTCATCGCGGTACCGATGGTCTTCTCCAGCCTTGCCGAACGGTCCGCTGTAGCGAATTCGCTCGTCGATACTTCCCTGCCGATTCCGAAATCGCCATCTCGGTCCGGCAGTGCTGCATCGCTGATCAACTGGAACGATCTGGGCCGTGAAGGCCGCATTTTCGCCGCGGGCGGTACTGATCTTTCGACCGTACGCGCCTACGTCGGAGTCCAAGCGTCGACCGACGTCGAAGCACGCGGCGAGTTGGCAGTACGCGAACTCGACCGCGCAGGTGGATTCGACCGCTCGCACATCGTCGTCGCTGTACCGACCGGTTCCGGGTGGATCGACGAGAATGCCGTCACCGGACTAGAAACACGGTTCGACGGTGATGTCGCCACAGTCGTGGCTCAGTATTCACATGAACCCAGTTGGGCCACTTTTCTTTTCGCACAACCGCTGGCCAAGGCGTCAGCGACGGCATTGCTCGAGGCGGTATCACGCCGTGTAAGCGAGGTACCGCTCGAGGCGCGGCCGAAACTCTATCTCTACGGCCAAAGCCTCGGGGCCATCGGAGGCAGTTCGGCCGCAGCCGTACTCCGGGAAACTACTGTGCCGACGAGACTGTGTGGAGCGCTGTGGGCAGGCCCACCTGCGCACGAGGTTGCCCCCGGAAACGCGGTGATGATGGCGAACGCATCGGACCCGGTCGTCTGGTGGTCCACCGAACTCGTCGGATCGAAACCAGATTTGAGCTTCGCCCGTCGCGACGCGCCGATACCCCAGTGGATACCGGTCGTCAGCTTCGTCCAGACGACAGTGGACCTGTTCTCCGCACTCGGCGTCCCTGCTGGACACGGCCACCGATACGGTACCGACCAGGGAACCTCGATGCCCGCATGCTGACCGATCGGTCTCGACTGATCAGTAAGCGAACCGCGACACCGAGGATCCCCGTGCGCTACTTCAGCGGGCCGCGAGCAACCTCGTATGCCGCACCGATCCGGTAGAGGCGATCGTCGGCGAATGCCGGTGCCATGATCTGCAAGCCGACAGGCAGCCCGTCTTCGGCCGCCAGACCCGAAGGCACGGACATTGCACAGTGGCCGGCAAGGTTGGTCGGCAACGTGCACAGGTCGTTGAGGTACATCGCGATCGGATCGTTCACCTTGTCCCCCAACGGGAACGCTGTCGTCGGCGTCGTCGGCGACAGCAGGACGTCCACCTTCTCGTAGGCGGCGTCGAAGTCGCGGGCAATGAGCGTGCGGACCTTGAGTGCCTGGCCGTAGTACTCGTCGTAGTAGCCAGCGGACAACGCGTAGGTACCGATCATGATGCGACGCTTGACTTCTGCGCCGAATCCCTCGGCGCGCGTGATGGCCATGACCTGATCGGCACTGTTACTTCCGTCATCACCTGCGCGGGCGCCGTAACGCATACCGTCGAAACGGGCAAGGTTCGAGGACACCTCGGAAGGCAGAATCAGGTAGTACGCGGCGAGGGCATGCACGAAATTGGGGCACGACACCTCGACCACCTCGGCACCGAGACCGGTCAACGTCGTAACGGCGGCATCGAAGGAGGAGATGACACCGGATTGATAACTGTTGGAGTGCAACTCCTTCACGACGCCGACACGAACACCGGAAAGGTCCCCGCGGGCACCTTCGCGTGCTGCCGCGACGACCGAAGGCACGACGGTGTCGACCGAGGTGGAATCGCGTGGATCGTGCCCGGCGATGACCTCGTGCAGCAATGCGGTGTCCAGAACTGTGCGCCCGCAGGGGCCGCCCTGATCGAGGGAGGACGCGCAGGCGATGAGCCCGTAGCGAGACACCGTGCCGTACGTCGGCTTGGTGCCGACGGTGCCGGTAAGGGCAGCGGGCTGACGAATCGAACCGCCGGTGTCCGTTCCGATGGCAAGCGGGGCTTGGTACGAGGCCAGTGCCGCCGCGCTTCCGCCTCCGGAGCCACCTGGGATACGTGTGGTGTCCCACGGGTTCTTGGTCGGCCCGTAGGCCGAGTTCTCGGTGGACGAGCCCATCGCGAATTCGTCCATGTTGGTCTTGCCCAACAATGGGATACCCGCGGCCCGCAGCTTGGAGGTGACCGTCGAATCGTAGGGAGAGATCCATCCCTCGAGGATCTTCGACGCAGCCGTCGTCGGCATGTCCGTCGTGGTGAAGACGTCCTTGAGCGCAAGTGGCACCCCGGCGAGCGCGGATGCCGGCGCATTCCCGGCAGCGATGGAGGCATCGACCTCCTTGGCGGACACCAATGCACCGGCTCCGGCGACATGAAGGAATGCGTGGAACTCGCCGTCGACCTTGTCGATACGGTCCAGGTGAGCCTGCGTCACCTCCACTGCAGAGACTTCACGAGAGTGGATACGCGACGCCAACTCTGAGGCGTCGAGGGCGGTCAGATCGGTCATTCGTTCTCTCCCAGAATCTGCGGGACGGCGAACCGATTCCCCTCTGCGTTGGGCGCACTCGACAACGCTTGCTCGGGAGTAAGACCCGGCACGATCACGTCCGGTCGCTTCACGTTGGTGATAGCACTGGGATTGGCCGTCGGTGGGACGTCGTCCGCTGCAACCTCCGCGACCGTCTTCACGTAGTGAAGAATCGAATCCAACTGGCCGGCGAACTCGTCCAGCTCGGCTTCGCTGAGAGCCAGCCGGGACAGCCGGGCGAGGTGAGCCACCTCGTCGCGGGAGATATCAGGCACCGCGTAGACCCCTTTCACACATGTCGAGTAGCAAGCCGCACAGGTACGCGACCGTGTGCAAGCGTAGTAGCTGACAGTCCGGGCGCCGCATCCAGCGTTCACTCTCCTCGGTCGACACCGCGGTATATGTCGTCCCGGTTACGTGCGGGGCTGCAGTTCGACCTCATATCCGCGACAATGCAAGGATTGCGCGGCGCTGCGCAGACGCGGCGCATCGGGATCATGAGGGCTCCGAACTCTTCCCGCCACACGCCACCGAAAGGCTGCGACATGTCATACCTGCTCCGAGTCCAACTGCCCGATCGACCAGGCAGTCTCGGTGCACTCGCAGTCGCGTTGGGTTCCGTGGGCGCGGACATCCTCTCTCTCGACGTGATCGAACGGGGCGACGGCTACGCGGTGGACGACCTCGTAGTGGAAGTCGCGCCCGGTTCCCTGCCGGACACGTTGATCACTGCCTCGGAGAATGTGACCGATGTACGAGTGGACTCCATCAGGCCGTACACCGGAGTGTTGGACACCCACCGTGAACTGGAACTCATCGACCGCGTCGCGGCAGCGTCCGACGATCGACTTCAGGTACTGGTAGACGGCGCACCACGGGTATTGCGCGTCGGGTGGAGCGTCGTGGTAGCGACGAACAAGCACGGATCGTTTCGAGTCGTCGGCAGTTCGGGCGCGCCCGAAACCCACGCCACCGAAATGCCGTGGATGCCGCTCACACATCCGGCAAGCCTCGACGGCGATGCCGATTGGGTCCCGAAGGTATGGCGAGATATGGACACGACACTGGCTGCCGCGCCGCTGGGCTCGACCGGAACAGTACTGATGCTCGGACGCCCCGGCGGTCCCGAGTTCAGGCCGTCGGAAGTAGCCCGCCTCGGATACCTGGCCGGCATTGTCGCCACCGTTCTGAACTAGATCGGTCCGTCCTACTCCGGTTCGGCCGGCCGGACAGCGTCGGGCCCCTCGGTGAGCAGCGTCGTGAACCCCGCCTCGTCCAACACCGGCACTCCCAATTCGACGGCTTTGTCGTGCTTGGTTCCCGGCGACTCTCCGACGACGACGAATGCAGTCTTCTTCGACACCGAACCGGCTGCCTTGCCACCGCGAACGAGGATCGCTTCTTTTGCCTCGTCGCGCGAGTACTTCTCGAGCGATCCGGTCACGACGATCGAGAGTCCTTCGAGGTTGCGCACTATCGAGGAGTCTCGTTCGTCTTCCATCCGCACACCTGCCGCACGCCATTTGTCGACGATCTCCCGATGCCAGGGCACCGCGAACCACTCCGACACCGCCGTGGCGATCGTGTTGCCGACGCCGTCGACAGCGGCCAATTCTTCTTGGGTGGCAGCCTCGATTCGGTCGAGGCTGCCGAACTCACCTGCCAGCGCTCGCGCGGCCGACGGGCCTACATGTCGGATCGACAGGCTGACCAGTACCCGCCACAGCGGACGATCTTTCGCGGAATCGAGATTGTCCAACAGCCTGCGCCCGTTGGCGGACAACAGGCCCGCCTTGGTTCGGAAGATCGAAGTCTTCAGCAGGTCCTCTTCCGTCAACGAGAAGATGTCTCCCTCGTCGAGAACCACCTCCGCCGCGAGCAAATCCGACGCGGCCTCGTATCCCAGACCTTCGATGTCGAAACGACCACGCTCGGCGACGAAGAACAACCGTTCGCGTCGTTGGCCGGGGCAGAACTGCGAGTTGGGACACCGCAGATCGGCATCACCCTCCTTGGCGGGCGCGAGAAGCGTGTCGCACTCGGGGCAGTGGATCGGCATGACGAACTCGGTTTCATCACCGGTGCGGGCATCCACCACGGGGCCGAGCACCTCGGGAATGACCTCGCCCGCCTTACGGATCACGACGGTATCCCCGATCAAGATGCCTTTGCGCTTGACCTCGGAACCGTTGTGCAAGGTCGCCAACGACACGGTCGATCCGGCGACCAGCACCGGTTGCATGTAGGCGAACGGAGTGACCCGGCCGGTTCGGCCGACGCTCACCCTGATGTCGAGGAGTGTCGTGGTGACCTCCTCGGGCGGATACTTGAACGCGATTGCCCATCTCGGCGCGCGTGAAGTGGTACCGAGTCGGCGATGCAGACCCATATCGTCGATCTTGACGACGAGACCGTCGACTTCGTGTTCGACGTCGTGCCGGTGCTCGTCCCAGTAGGCCACTCTCTCCACGACAGCTTCGATCCCCTGAACACGTGTCGTATGAATGGAGACAGGCAACCCCCAGGCCTTCAAAGCCTCGTACGCGTGCAATTGCGAATCGGGTGAGAAGCCCTCCATTCGTCCGAGGCCGTGGCAGATCATCCCCAGCCGACGCTTGGAAGTGATAGCCGGATTCTTCTGCCGCAATGAGCCGGCAGCGGAATTCCGAGGATTGGCGAAGGGCGGCTTACCTTCCTCGACCAGCGATGCATTGAGCGCCCGGAAGTCCTCGAGACGAAAGAAGACTTCGCCGCGGACCTCGAGGAACGCCGGAACCGGGTGGTCCGCAGTGGCCACGAGAATCTCCGGGATGTCCTCGATCGTTCGAGCATTGAGGGTGACGTCCTCACCAGTGCGACCATCACCTCGGGTGGCGCCGCGAACCAACTTTCCGTTTTCGTAGACCAGATCGAGTGCAACACCGTCGATCTTCACTTCGGTCAGGTAGTGCAGATCGACGCCGGCCTCGGCCTCGACTCGTTTTGCCCAGGTACGAAGCTCGTCGTAGTCGAATACGTTGTCCAGACTCAACATTCGCTCAGGATGATCGACTGCCGTGAAGTCGGTGGCGAATCCTCCGCCGACCAGTTGCGTCGGCGAATCGGGGGTCCGAAGATCTGGATACGCTTGTTCGAGTTCGGTCAGCTCACGCAGCAGAACATCGAACTCACCGTCGGAGATGACCGGCGAATCGCGGACATAGTAACGAAACTGATGGCCGCGAACTTCCTCGGCCAGGCCCTGCCACCGTTCACGATCGGCGCCCGAAGCAGGGGTACCCGCCGACTCCCCCGACGGATTGTCGATCGAACGCTCGGCAGCAGAACGCGGTACAGCAGTCGTTTCGTCCACCCTGGAAGATTAACGGAACCGACCGACACCATTGACGAGGTTGGCGCACCGAAAGCGCTACAAGGAGTCGGGCGCATCCTGAAAGGCGTCTGCGACGTCCTTCGCCAGAGCCAGTGCCGTGCGAGCCCAGTCGGGCGTCGCCTCCGCAAGACCGCACGCAGGCACCACGGAGATCTGTGTCGCGAGCACGGACCGCGGAAACCCGAGCCGGTCGACGAGCGTCACCGCAGGTGTCGCCACCTCACGCCACTTCGGTGTCCGCTCCGGGGCGACACTGGGTACCAATCCCAGCATCAGCGTCTTTCCCGCCTGCAGGAACTCACCCACAGAATCGAGATCGCGTGATCGCAGCAAGGAGACGTCAATTGCCGCAGCCTGCGCAGCACTTCGACCAATCAACTCGAGCGGAGCGGCAGGAGCGCAACAGTGGACGACAACCGGGAGGCCGATACCCGCGATGACGGTGTCGAGCAGATCCAGCGCGTCGGGCTCCGGCATGGCGCGCACCGAATCCAACATCGTCACCCCACTCAGTGAACCTTCCAGCACCGCAGGCAGACTCGGTTCGTCGAGCTGAACGACTACCTCGACGCCGAGGCGCGAGGATATCTCCGCACAGTGTTGCCGGACGCCCTCTGCCAGCGATCCGGCGAAGTCGCGCACCGCGCCACTGTCGGTCAGCACGCGATGGGCCGACCGAAGCTCCACCTGCGCAGCCATGGTGAACGGTCCGGCGACCTGAATTTTCAACCGTCGGTCCGAGGACGCGAAACCGCCCGTCTCCCACAGCTCTTCGAGAACATCGAGATCCTCGCGCAGTAGGTCCGCAGCACGCCGTCCGGTGAGCGACTTACGCTGAGCCACACGATAACCCGAAGTTCGAACATCCAATTCGACATCCGCCATGATGGCACCCGTACGACCGATCATGTCGGCCCCGATACCACGGGCGGGAAGTTCTACGAGATGAGGCAGAACCGGCAACTCCCCGAGGACCACGGCGCAGGCCTCACGAACGTCGACGCCCGGCCACGATCCGATACCGGTCGAGAGGGAGCTGAAAACGCCCGCGGTCACACGTTCTCGGAACGAGTACCGGAGATCGTGGAGCTTCCGATCACGATGTCTCCCTCCATATCCCGGCGATACAGAACGGCAGCCTGTCCCCGGGCAACACCAGTGAGCGGTGCGCGAAGTGTGATGTCCATGCCTCCGTCGGCGTTGGCCTCGGCTACGGCGTCGGTCAGCCCGCCGTGCGCACGAACTTGCACGACGCACTCGATCGGCCCGATCGGCGCGGTCCCCTGCGTCCACACTGCGCGCTCACCGGTGATAGCCCACACATCCAAACGCGTCGCGGAACCTACGATTACGTTGCCACTCTCGGCTTCGATCGCCGTCACGTAGCGCGGCTTCCCGTCCGCTGCAGGCCCCTCGACACCCAGGCCCTTGCGCTGCCCGATGGTGAATCCATGTATGCCGTCGTGGTCGGCCAGTTCGGCGCCGGTGTCGGCGTCGACGACCTTGCCCGGCCGGATTCCGATCGTGGCACCGAGGAATGCTCGTGTGTCACCCGACGGAATGAAACAGATGTCGTGACTGTCCGGCTTGTCGGCGACAGCGAGTCCCCGCTCGGATGCCTCGGCGCGGATCTCCGACTTCGGCGTGTCGCCGATCGGGAACATCGCGCGAGAAAGCTGGCTCTCGGTGAGAACGGCAAGTACGTACGACTGATCCTTGTCGGCATCGACCGCTCGACGCAGGACACCATCGTGCAATTGCGCATAGTGACCCGTTGCGACGGCGTCGAAGCCGAGTGCCAGTGCACGGTCGGCCAGCGCGGAGAACTTGATCTTCTCGTTGCAGCGCAAGCAAGGATTGGGAGTCTCGCCTGCAGCATAAGATTCGATGAAATCGTCGATGACGTCTTCTTTGAATCGGTCGGCGAAGTCCCAGACGTAGAACGGGATACCGAGGACGTCTGCCGCGCGGCGTGCGTCACCGGCGTCCTCCTTCGAGCAGCACCCACGTGAGCCGGTGCGAAGCGTCCCTGGCTCGCTGGACAACGCCAGATGTACACCGACGACATCGTGTCCGTCGTCGACGGCCCTTGCCGCCGCCACCGCCGAATCGACTCCGCCACTCATTGCTGCCAAAACACGCATCAGCGATGTCCTCCCCGAGCTCCTACGCTCGCAAGTCCCGCAGCGCGGGCACGTTCGATTACTTGAGGCAGCGCCGCCAGGAGGGCGTCGATGTCACTGTCGGAAGAACCGGCTCCCAACGAGAACCGCAACGACCCTCGCGCAGTCGACGGGTCCGCTCCCATCGCTATCAACACATGACTGGCGCTTGCAACGCCTGCCGTGCACGCAGACCCCGTCGAGCATTCGATCCCGGCGGCGTCGAGCAACATCAACAGCGAATCGCCCTCGCAACCAGGGAAGGTGAAATGTGCAATGCCTGCCAGGCCACCTTCGCCTGCGGCGCCGTTCACGATCACCTCGGGATCTATCGCGCGGACCCCGGCGATCATACGATCGCGCAGACGGGACAGCTCTTCGTGCTGCCGCTCACGATTGTCGACGGCCTCCCTCAGCGCAGCAGCCATGGCGACGATAGAGGCTGTGTCGTGGGTGCCCGATCGAACGTCACGTTCGTGGCCGCCACCGTGCAGCAGCGGAACGCAGGCGACGGTCCGGCCGAGTAGCAAAGCTCCGGCGCCCTGCGGGCCACCGAATTTGTGGGCCGCGATACTGAGCGCGGACAGCCCGCTGGCAGCGAAGTCGACCTGCAGATGCGGAACTGCCTGAATGGCGTCACTGTGCATCGGCACATCGAATTCGCGAGCAACACTCGCGAGAGCTCGGATCGGCATAATGGTGCCGACTTCGTTGTTCGCCCACATGACGGTGATCAGCGCAGTCTCGCTCGCGGTTACGTCGAGTTCAGCGCGTAGGACGTCGGGATGCACGCATCCCAACTCGTCGACCGGCAGCCACGTCACCTGAGCGCCTTCGTGCGCGACGAGCCATTCCACAGCGTCGAGTACGGCGTGGTGCTCTACGGATGCGGCGATGATCCTGGTCCGACGGGAGTCTTCGTCGCGTCGGGCGGTGAAGATTCCCTTCACAGCAAGGTTGTCGCTTTCGGTGCCACCTGAGGTGAAGATCACTTCCGAAGGCCGCGCCCCGAGGTCTGCAGCGATCGATTCGCGCGACTCCTCGACACGGCGTCTGGCCCCACGGCCCGAACCATGCAAGGACGACGCGTTGCCGACGGTAGAGAACGCAGCGGTCATCGCCTCGATCGCGGCGGCGGACATCGGTGTCGTCGCTGCGTGATCGAGGTAGACGGAGGGACTCGTCGAGTTGATAGCAGCCGAACTGCGGGCAGAGGGCATAACGATTACCAGGATAGCGGGTCGTTGCGGTTGCCCTTCGCACGCGATACCGGGACGGGAACACGTCAACTGCGCGCGGGCGTGGCCTTCGGATCGATGCCCGCGCGCTCGATTATCGGATGCAGACGCCGGTCGTGCACGTCATCGGCCCTGACCGAGTCCTCACATCGTCGAGCGAGATCGCGTCTATCGTGTCCCGGGGCCTGCGGGGCGACCAATGCGGCCTCCGCCACTATGCCCTTCAACCGAAAAATACGTGCGATCGATCTACCGATGGTCTCGTCCCCGACGAAGCACGTCGATGTCGTCGTCCGGTCGCGAAAAGTGTCGACATATCGCAGACGAACCGGCTGCATTCAGGTCTCGATGGACTCCGCGCGGCGCGGAATGCATCGGTCTCCGCACGGGCTCGACGGCATCCAGGAGTGCTCGCTCACGCGCTCGACTTCCTCTCGAACGTTCCGCAAAATTACGAAGCCGGTCCAGGTAGCGCGTATTCGCTTGCTGCAGACCGAGGAGCGCAACGAAATCGGCAACTGCGAACGCCGGATCATGTGCGGGTTCCCCACTTACCGTGGCACCGAGCCTCAGATAGCCCTTCAGCAGTGGCGACATCGCGAGTCGGCCTGGACTGGGTATGCCGTCGAGCGATCCATCACCACCGTGTAGCGGTCGGTGGACGGAGCAGTTGAGAGGTGCGAAGTCATGACTGAGGTGGCCATGATGCTGTGTCCAACGACTCGGTGCGGCGTCAACGCATCCAGCGGGTAACGCGTCCGAAGCTGTCGTGTGAACTGCTTCTTCTGTGAACTCTTCTTCTGTGAACTAGTGGTCACAGAAGAATGTCCCCGCAGTCGCGAGGACGGCGGGGACATTCTTCGAGAATTACAGAGCCTGTCAGCCCTTGTGCTTCTTCACTGCATCCTTGAGTTGCGGTGCGACGTTGAACAGGTCGCCCACGATGCCGTAGTCGGCAATCTCGAAGATCGGTGCCTCTTCGTCCTTGTTGATCGCGACGATCGTCTTCGAAGTCTGCATGCCCGCGCGGTGCTGGATGGCACCGGAAATTCCGAGAGCAATGTAGAGCTGCGGTGAGACGGTCTTGCCTGTCTGGCCGACCTGGAACTGGCCCGGGTAGTAGCCGGAGTCGACCGCTGCGCGTGATGCGCCGACGGCGGCACCGAGCGAATCGGCCAGTTCTTCGATGACGCTGAACTTGTCTGCGCTACCGACGCCACGGCCACCGGAGACGACAACCTTCGCCTCGGTGAGTTCCGGACGGTCGCCACCGACGATCGGGTCACGCGAGGTGACCTTGGTCACGCCCTCTTCCTGGGCTGGAACCTCGACGGTCTCGCGGGTGCCTGCGCCGGCCTTCGGCTCGGCTTCGATTGCACCGGGGCGAACCGTGATGACGGGAACGTCGCCGTTGGCCTTGGCCTCGACGGTGAACGCGCCACCGAAGATGGAGTACACGGCGCTGCCGTCACCGTTCACGGCGACGACGTCGGAGTGCAGCCCAGATCCCAGGCGCGCAGCCAGACGGCCGGCAACCTCTTTGCCCTCGGCGCTTGCCGCAGTGATGACCGCTGCCGGGCTCACGGACTCCGCGAGGCTCGACAGGACATCGATCTTGGGTGTGAGAAGGAAGCCGTCGATGTCATCGGATTCGGCGGCGTAGATCTTCTCGGCACCGGCCTCTGCCAATGCGTCGGCCAGCTTGTCGGTAGTGCCGGCTGGACCGGTCACGACTGCCGACGGCTCACCCAGTGCGCGTGCGGCGGTGATGAGCTCGAGACTGACCTTCTTGAGCGTTCCCTCTGCGTGCTCGACGAGCACAAGTACTTCTGCCATTTCTTGCTCTCCTCTTGTGGTCTGCGTTGCTTCGGGTGTGTGCTCAGATAATTTTCTGGCCCACGAGGTACGCCGCGATCTTGTCGCCGCCGTCGCCCTCGTCGGTGACCCGCTCGCCCGCAGTCTTGGGAGGCTTCGGAGTGGACGAAGTCACAGTGGTACCGGCGTTCTCGACGCCGACAGTCTCGGGATCGACACCGATCTCGGCCAGCGTGAGCGTCTGCACAGTCTTCTTCTTCGCTGCCATGATGCCCTTGAAGGACGGGAATCGCGGCTCGTTGATCTTCTCGGTGACGCTGACGATCGCAGGCAAGGTGGCCTCGAGGCCGAAGATGCCCTCGTCGGTCTCGCGCTCCCCGGAGACGGTGTCACCGTCGATCGTCAACTTGCGAAGCTGAGTCAGCTGGGGAATACCGAGGTATTCGGCGATGATCGCCGGAACTGCGCCGGTACGACCGTCGGTTGCCTCGTTGCCCGCGATGATGAGCTCGGTCGGCTCACCGTTCTCGAACTCGATCTGACCGAGCGCAGCCGCGAGGGCCCAGCCCGTCTGGATCGCGTCCGACCCGTGCAGGGCCGGGTCGTTGAGGTGGACGGCGCTATCGACACCCATGGAGAGTGCTTTGCGGATTGCGTCGGTTGCACGGTCGGGGCCTGCGGACAGGACCTTCACCTCGCCGCCCTTGGACTCCTTGATGAGCAAAGCTTCCTCGACTGCGCGCTCGTTGATCTCATCGAGCACTGCGTCGGCTGCTTCACGATCCAGAGTGAAGTCGCCGTCCGTCAGCTTGCGCTCGGACCACGTGTCGGGAACCTGCTTGATCAAAACAACGATGTTCGTCATGTGTCTGCGTCGACCTCCTGGTCATGTTCCGCTGTATCGAATATTCGTTCGGTGTTAATGCAATGCCGCTTCGGTGCAGCACCGCAGTGCAGTTCTTGCTACTCTGCCGAAGATTACCCCATGCCAAGTTACTGACGGGTAACTTGCGACGTTTCCCGATTGACCATACATCCGACCGCACCGGACCAAGTGACCACTCTCCGCCGAACCGATCCCGTAGGCACTAACCTCTCGTCGGTGAGCGATTCTTCGAACGCAGCCTCGGCAGCGACACCCACGGTGATGAACCCGGTCCCAGATGCGGCTCGGCCGCTGACCACAGATGCAGCTCGGCCGCTCCCTCTCACCGGGGAACGGACGGTCCCCGGCATAGCAGAGGAGAACTACTGGTTCCGTAGACACGAAATCGTGTACGAGCGCCTGGCGAGCCACTGCGCCGACCGAACGGTCCTGGAAGCAGGATCGGGAGAAGGGTACGGCGCCAACATGATTGCTGCGCTCGCGAAGACCGTCATCGGACTGGACTACGACGCGTCCGCCGCAGCGCACGTGGCTTCTCGTTATCCCCGAATCGCGATGCTGCGCGGCAACCTCGCGCAGTTGCCCATCGAAGATTCCTCCGTCGACGTCGTCGTCAACTTTCAGGTCATCGAACATCTCTGGGACCAAGCGCAATTTCTCGACGAGTGCTTCCGCGTGCTGGCTCCCGGCGGCCTGCTGCTGATTTCCACGCCCAACCGCATCACGTTCTCCCCCGGCCGCGACACGCCACTCAATCCGTTTCACACCCGCGAACTGAACGCGACCGAACTCACCGAGCTCCTCGAAGATGCACGTTTCAGCGTCGAGGAGATGACCGGGGTCCACCACGGTGCGGCCCTACGCGCGCTGGACGCCAAACACGGCGGTTCGTTCATCGATGCGCAGATCGAACGCGCTCTCGCCGGCCAGCCTTGGCCTGCGGAACTGACTGCGGACGTCGCTGCCGTGACGACCGCGGATTTCGATCTCATTCCGGACGATATCGACGCCAGCCTCGACCTCGTTGCTATTGCGGTGAAACCTGAATCGGCACACGTGAGTTCGGTAAGCGGGTGAAAGAACCCGGGATGTTCTCACTGGTACTTCATTCCCATCTCCCCTGGCTCGCCAACCACGGCCGATGGCCCGTCGGCGAGGAATGGCTGTACCAGTCATGGGCTGCGTCGTATCTGCCGTTGACCGAGATGCTGACGCGACTGGCGAGTGAGGGACGTCACAACCTGCTGTCATTGGGCATCACACCGGTACTCGCTGCGCAACTCGACGACCCGCACAGCCTCGCCGGCATGCACCACTGGCTCGGCAATTGGCAACTGCGCGCCCACGAGTCGACCGATCGGGCGCTGGCGATCCGCGAACATCGCGCTGCCGCATCGGCGTTGGACACTTTCGAAACACAGTGGCGTCACGGCGGTTCCGCCGTCGTTCGTCGACTCGTCGATGCGGGCACCATCGAGCTTCTCGGTGGTCCACTCGCCCATCCTTTCACTCCGCTGCTCGATCCACGCCTGCGCCACTTCTCACTGGCGGAGGGGCTCGCGGATGCACAGACACGCTGGGGAACGAGGCCGAACGGACTCTGGGCACCGGAGTGCGCGTATACCCCGGGCATGGAGGTCGAATACGACGCGGCAGGGGTCACCCACTTCATGGTCGACGGGCCGGCGTTGCGCGGCGACACCACTGTGGGCCGGCCCGTCCGAGACTCCGATGTCGTCGCGTTCGGGCGGGATCTTCAGGTGAGCTATCGGGTGTGGTCGCCCAAATCCGGATACCCGGGGCACAGCGCCTATCGCGATTTCCATACCTACGACCACGCGACCGGACTCAAATCTTCACGGGTGACGGGTCGAAACGTGGACTCGGCGGACAAGGCGCCGTACGACCCGGAGCTCGCATCTGCGGCCATCGATCGCCACGTGGTGGATTTCGTCGATGCGATACGAAAGCGCTTACGCGCCGAATCCGCCCGTGTCGGAAGACCGGCCCTCGTGGTGGCCGCGTTCGACACCGAACTGTTCGGCCATTGGTGGTTCGAGGGTCCGGTCTGGCTCGAACGGGTCCTGCGAGCACTACCCGAAGCCGGAATCGACGTCGGCACCCTCGACGATGCACGATCGAGGGGCTACGTCGGATCCTCGGTCGAGCTGGAGGACTCGTCGTGGGGCTCGGGCAAGGACTGGCGGGTATGGGCGGGCGATGCCGTCGAAGACTTGGTTGCACTCAACGCCGAGGTCGTGACGGCCGCGCTCGATACCGTCGACAAGTCTCGCGACAACGCATCGATTCCAGGGCAGCCCGAATTGCGTAACCGGATCAACGACCAGATGCTGCGTGAGACACTGATGGCGGTAGCCAGCGACTGGGCCTTCATGGTCAGCAAGGACACCGCCGCTGGCTATGCCCGCGAACGAGCGCACGTACACGCGCACGCTCTCCGGGAAATCGCCGACGCGGTGAACCAGGGGCACGGCGCGGCAGCGAAGCGGCTCGCGGCGCAGTGGAACCGAGCGGACGGCTTGTTTCCTGCGCTCGATGCCCGGCGCCTACCGGGTGGTCGTCGGTAGGCCACATGCACACTGAACACGGGGCTGTACGGAGGGGAACGTCGAAGTGAAGATTCTGATGGTGTCGTGGGAGTACCCACCGGTCGTCGTCGGTGGGCTCGGTCGACACGTCCATCATCTCGCCACCGAACTCGTGCGCGCGGGTCACGAGGTCGTCGTTCTCTCACGCCGCCCCACCGGTACCGACGCATCCACACATCCGACCTCGCACCACATCGAGGACGGCGTTCTCGTGGTCGCGGTGGCCGAGGATCCGGCCCACTTCGTCTTCGGTGAAGACATGCTGGCATGGACGCTGGCTATGGGTCACGCCATGGTTCGGGCAGGGATCGCGTTAGGTAAACCCGGGCTCGGTGAAGGCTGGCAACCCGACGTCGTCCACGCACACGACTGGCTCGTCGCTCACCCCTCCATCACCCTCGCCGAGCACTACGACGTCCCGCTTGTGTCCACCATCCACGCCACCGAGGCGGGACGGCACAGCGGCTGGATCTCGGGTCAGGTCAATCGGCAGGTGCACTCGATCGAATGGTGGCTCGCCAACGACTCCGACGCCGTCATCGCGTGCTCTGCATCCATGAAGGACGAGGTGACCCGACTTTTCGACATTCCAGACGCCGCAGTCACCGTCATCAGAAATGGGATCGACATTCGTGCGTGGAACTTCCGGCTACGGGAGCCACGCTCGACACCGGCGACACTGCTCTACGTCGGACGACTCGAGTACGAGAAGGGCATTCAGGATGCCATCGCCGCACTCCCCCGCATCAGACGCTCTCACCCCGGCACCAGGTTGCACATTGCCGGGGAGGGAACACAATTCACCTGGCTCGCGCAGCTGGCACGGACCCACCGCGTCGCACGTGCGGTCTCTTTCCTCGGCACCCTCGGTCACGCAGATCTACTCGGCGCCCTCCACAGTGCCGACGCCATCGTGCTCCCGAGCCGATACGAACCTTTCGGGATAATCGCGCTCGAGGCTGCGGCAGCAGGCACACCGCTGGTTGCATCGACCGCGGGTGGGCTGGGCGAGGCAATCGTGGACGGGCAGACCGGGTTGTCGTTCGAACCGGCGGACGTCGCCGGGCTGACGGCCGCCGTCCGGAACGTGCTCGACAACGTCGATGCAGCCCAAATGCGTGCTTCAGCAGCGAGAGAACGCCTCACCGTCGATTTCGACTGGAAACACGTGGCCGAATCGACAGCGCAGGTTTATCTTTCGGCAAAGCGCAAGGTTCGATTCCCGCTTGCGCGGCCGAATATCGTCGAACGTGCGCTACCCGAACGTGGTTGAGTCGTCCCGAGCAGCCTCGGCCGCAGTGAGCGCCTTCTTGCGGGCAATGTCCTCGAGAGCGGCGATGTACTCGGCGCGCTTGGCCGCGCCCGCTTCCCAATCCACTTTCCGATTGCGCACGACCTTGACGGGCGCGCCCACAGCAATGCTGTAGTCGGGTATGTCCCCCTTGACGACGGCGTGTGCACCGAGGACGCAGCCTCGCCCGACGCGCGTCTCCCGCAGCACTGTCACCTTGGCCGCGATCCAGGTGTCCGGGCCGATCCGGACCGGCCCCTTGACGATCCCCTGGTCCTTGATGGGCATCGTGACGTCGTCCATCCGATGATCGAAGTCGCAGATGTAGCACCAGTCCGCGACCAGCGTCGACGCACCGATCTCGATGTCGAGGTAGGCGTTGACGACATTGTCCTTGCCGAAGACGACCTTGTCACCGATCCGCAGCGATCCCTCGTGGCACCGAATGGCGTTGCCATCGCCGATGTGGACCCAGCGACCGATCTCGAGCCGCGACAGCTCTGGAGTCGAGTGGATTTCCACGTTCTTACCGAGGAACACCATGCCGCGCAGAATCACGTGCGGGTTCGCCATCTTGAACCGGGCCAGACGGTAGTACCGGACGAGGTACCACGGCGTGTACGCCTTGTTTCGGCGGATCCATCGCAGTGAGTCGAGCGTGAGGAACTGTGCCTGGTCGGGGTCGCGTCGTCTCGAACCACGCCACCGCGTACGCAGCGGTGCGTTCCACATGCTCGTCATAACGCCTCACCCTAGTTTCGGTGCTCTCGCAATCCAACTTGGCCGCCCGAGCTTTCCGACGGCCGTCGCGATACGTGGGACACCACGGGATCGCCAGAGAGGCCGCGACGCGAGATCCACACCTCGGCCGCGATAGTCTCTGTCCCGACGAGTGTGGCGCCTCCCCCGGCCCCTCCCGCGAAGATCATGAGCAGAGACCGGACACGAAGGAGATCACCAGGTGCTTGGCGGCAGAGCGGACCGCGTGTCGATCGCGACCCTTGCGATTGTCGGCATCTTGACCGTCGGTGCCTGCTCGAGCGGTACCGGGACCATCGACGCGTTCGCGCCAGGGGGTTGGCCCGTCGCACACGGCGACGCACGAAACAGCAACACCACCGAACACACCGACTTGTCCGCGGTGTCGTTCGCGTGGTCGCGTCCGCTCGGTGGCGCCGTGGTGTCGCCGGTGTCGATTGCCGCAAGCGGTCAGATGTTCGTCTCGACCTACACCGACGCTGGGTGCAACCTTTTCTCGTTCGATATCGATTCCGGTCGCAAGCGCTGGTGCAACCGACTCGCGCCTTCCGTAGCCGTGTCCACCCCGCTCGTGGACTCGGTAGCGAACGTGTACGTCGGCGAAGACGGCGCGTTCTCCTCCTTCAACGATCACGGCCAGTTGCGCTGGCGCACACCGGTCTACGGCGTCCCGCGCACCGCCCAATTCCTCGGTGACGGAAGCGTTCTCGCGGTGACACAGCTGGGTCAGGTCAACGTTCTGAACACACAGACGGGACAGTTGACCGTCCCTATCCACGACTTGATCGATACCCCCGACTTCCTCGAATCCCCCAACACGAACTTCCTCCCACCAGACTCCGGACTTGCCGACTGCGCAACCGGATCGGCGTCCTGCCCCGTCGGTGCCGCCCCCGCGGTAGACCTCGAATCGTCCTCGATCTACCTCGTCCTGTGGCGGCCCGGTGCCATTGCGCCACAGCTGGTCTCACTCCAGTACGACGCCGACGCCACCCCCGCTCTGACCGAGCGATGGTCTTCGGAGTTGCTCCCCGCAGGGGTGACCTCGAGCCCGGTCCTGTCGCAGGACGGCTCCACCGTCTATATCGCCGACGTCGACGGCCGAGTCGGCGCCTACAACGCCTCGGACGGCACCGTGAAGTGGACGCAGGGCGCAGCCTTCGGTGCTTCGGGATCGCCGTCGGTCTCCTCCACCGGCTTGATAGTTCCGACGGGCGGAGGCAGCGGCATGCAAGCCTTACAGGATGACGGAGACCACGCCACTCTCGTGTGGTCGCGAAATGACCTGCAGCAAGCCGGGATTCCGGTGCAGAGCGCGGACGGTACAGTGCAGACGGTAGTCCGCCGCGGCGAAGAATTGGCACTCACCAACCTCGATGTCCAATCCGGGACTACCAATTCCGAGCAGATCCTCCCGGACGCAACAGGTTTCACCGTAGGTACCTCGATCGGACCGGACGGTCAGGTCGTCACCTCGACCTACCTCGGCGAGATTTTCACCTACGCGTCCTGACCGGCGCGCCCGGTCGGCGTGCTTCGCAGATGAACGCGACCCCCGCACGCTCGATTCGGGTGATGATCACCGACAAGGCGGTCTCGCCTCGCAGCTTGAGTTTCGGACGCAGCAGAGCCGGATCGACGTCCACGCCGCGCACGAGAATCTCGACCGCTCCACAACCGTGAGCAGTCAGAGCCTGGCGCAACGTCTTCTCCGAGTACTTGATTCGATCCAGAATGCGAAATCCGTTGACACCGTCCGGCACCGAATCTCCGGTGAGATACGCAATCCGTGGATCGAGTTGCCACAGTCCGTGTCTGGCCGCATAATGCCGAACCAAACCTGCGCGAACGACTGCCCCGTCGGGGTCGACGATCCACGCACCTGGAGCTTTGGCCCCGATGTCATCGGGCTCTGCGTCGGTGATCTCGTAGGACGATCCCGTCGAGGAGAGAACCGAAGCGCGTCTACGTACGTCGGACCGCGTGAGACCGGGCGACCATAGACATGCCTCTCGGACCCCGGAATCCAGTGATGTCACCTCGATTTCGCCGGCGAAGTCGAGTCGGTCGAAATCCAAACCGGGTGCACATTTGACGACCAGATCGCGCCCGACATACGCGTCGAGAAGCGCCGGGAGCGGAGGTTCGAGTGCCGCGGGATCAAGTGTTCGCTTTCCACCGCTTCGGCGCCCTGGATCGGCAAGGATCACCGTCCCCCTCGTGGTCGGGGTCAAGGCGTTCGCGCGCAGCAGAGCCGCGTCAGGCACATTGTGCGCGGCCATCCGCAGCCGCGTCGGATCCAGATCGCTGCCGATCACCGTGTCGTTGCCGGCACCGGTCAAGGAGGCCAATTCAGTGCCGATGGAACACGTCACATCGTGCACTGCTCTCCCTGCCAAACGGCCGGCCCTACGATCGGCGACAAGTGACGGTGTCGCCTGTTGAACGGCATCGTCGGTCAACAGCCACCGGTCGGCATCGGCCAACTTCACGCGAGCACGACGACGAAGCGTGACCGTTTCCACGAGAGCTGCGACATGACCGGCGTGCGCCGACCTGATCGCCCCGATATCGGCCAACATCGACTTCGGCGTCAATGCATAGCGGTCGACATCTGCCAGCGCAGCGACGCCGACATCGCTGACGAGATAGTCGATGTCGGCGTCGCCGAAAAGATAAGCCATGTGCAGGACCGGGGTGAACGCTGTATCAGTTCGACTTCACTCCGGTAATCATCACGTTGTAGAAGTATCCACGCGGGACGACGTGCGTGAGCACCTTCTCATCGAGCCAGCTCAGCGTCTTCCAGCTACCGAACGCGAACTTGGCCCAATTCCATCCGAGCTTGTCTGCGGGCACAGCGGCCTCGAAAGTGCGGACCGGCCAACCGAGCAGAGCAGCTGCAAATTCTTCGGTCCGAGCCTGGACCTCGACGGCTCCTGCCGACACGGCAATGTTCTCGAGGTCCGTGGGATCGAAAGTATGCAGATCGACAATTGCCTCGAGCGCCGCTGCGCGGGACGACTCGTCGAGCTCCTCCTGCGGCTTGCGCCAACTGCTCAGGAAAGGCAGCTTGGTCGTGCGAGTGGTCGCCTCCCACGTCAGCCGGCCGAGCCAGCGGGCGTAGAAGTTGCCGACGGTTGTGGGTTCACCGGCGAACACGAAACGTCCACCCGGCTTGAGCACTCGCAGCACCTCACGAAGCGACTGTTCGACGTCGGGGATGTGGTGCAGAACCGCGTGGCCTACGACCAGATCGAACGTGTTGTCTTCGTACGGAATCGTCTCGGCATCGGCGACCCGACCATCGACGTCGAGATTCAGATGGCCTGCGTTGCGCAATGCAACCTTGACCATCCCGGGAGACAGGTCCGTCACTGAACCCTTCTCGGCAACACCGGCCTGCATCAGGTTGAGCAAGAAGAAGCCGGTGCCACAGCCGAGTTCGAGTGCTCGTCCGTACGGCAGTGCCTCCTGTGCGCCGGCTTGCCCACTGACAGCCTGATCGAATCGGCCGCGCGCGTAGTCGATGCAACGCTCGTCGTACGAGATCGACCACTTGTCGTCGTACGTCTCGGCTTCCCAGTCGTGGTAAAGCACCTGGGCGAGCTTCGTATCGGACCGTGCCGCCTCCACCTGCTCGGCGGTCGCATGTGGGTTGGGCGTCGGGTCGCTCGAAGCGTCGGGGACGGCTCTCAGGCTGGTGTCAGCGCTGCTGGTCGACGAATCTTTGCCGTCGTGGGGGCTTGCAGTCATGAGGGCAGCCTACTATCCGGTAGGAAATGAACAAGTTCTAGTTTCTTGTATCTTTTCACTCCCCGGTGAACTCGGCTTTGCCAGGTCCGTTCGCGATGAAGGATTCCATCCCGATCGTGCGATCGGCCGTGGCGAAGAGGGATGCGAACTGGCCGGCCTCGATCTTCAAGCCAGTGTTCAAGTCGGCGTCGAGCCCCTGATCGATCG
Source organism: Mycobacteriales bacterium (assembly GCA_038198705.1). Taxonomy (GTDB): domain Bacteria; phylum Actinomycetota; class Actinomycetes; order Mycobacteriales; family Mycobacteriaceae; genus Rhodococcoides. Next base: position 10,366 of record JBBPZN010000183.1, on the reverse strand, counting down.
ATGCTTTGGCAGCTGCCAACGCCCTGGACGCGCCTCCGACGAATTGAGAAGCCCACTTTCGCGCCGCGTTGTACACCTCGTCCGGGGCCACGACCTCGTCGACCAGACCGATACGCAGTGCTTCCTCCGCACCGACGAAACGGCCTGTGAACACGAGATCCTTGGCCTTGCTCGGCCCGATCAGGCGGGCGAGACGCTGTGTGCCACCGCCGCCGGGGATGACGCCGAGAAGCACTTCCGGCACACCCAGTTTGACGTTGTCTCCGATGACTCGGCGGTCCGCGCTCAGCGCTACTTCGAGTCCGCCGCCGAGTGCGTAACCGGTGACCGCGGCGACGACCGGTTTGGGAATGTCGGCCAAGGACCCGATCGCCGACTGCAGATCACCGGCGATGTCGCTCATCTGACCGAAGGTGAGAGTTGCCATCTCTTTGATGTCCGCACCGGCCGCGAAGACCTTCTCGCCGCCGTACACAATTACCGCCTTGACCGAGGAATCGACGGTCGCCGCACGGGCTGCTGCCCGCAGTTCCTCCTGGACCTGCCGATTCAACGCATTCATGGGTGGACGAGCCAACCGAATGGTCCCGATACCGTCTTCGACCTCTAAATTTACGAACTCAGCCATGGGAACACACGCTACCTGTGCGAGCGGTCTGCGAACTCAGGGGTAGGCGCCACGACCGAACTAGGGTTTTCTACCCGACCATAAATGCGCACTATCCGCGTAGTACCCGTCCTGGCCTGGGAAATCCACCCGAACCTTTCCGTCGACACGATACAAATCGGGTTGGATCGGCGCAATATCGGGCGACGCGTCGAGAATATCGGCGATCGAATCGAAGCCTTCGAGTCCTGACAGCTGGCTCCACGTCGGGGGCAACAAGATCGTCTCTCCGCCACGCCAGTCCGCCAACGCCGCCGTCGACGAACGCCATCCAACCGATGCCGCTTCACTGGTCGCTCCGTCTGCCTCCTGGCCATCCGGAAGCACGGCCACGAAAAATCTCGTGTCGTAACGACGCTTCTCTCCGATCGGAGTGATCCAGTTCGACCAGGGCCGCAGCAGATCGGCTCGCAGAACGAGCCCGTTGCGGGTGAGAAACTGGCCGAACGTCTGCTCCCGCCGCTCCAACTTGCCACGATCTTCTGCGAAACAACTGGTATCGGCAACGGTCGAGTCCGGCGTAGGGCCTGCGAGAAGAACTCCACACTCCTCGAACGTTTCGCGAGCTGCGGCGCACACGAGCGCCGTCGCTTTGCGCTCGTCCACACCGAACCTGTCCGCCCACCACGCCGGCCCGGGACCGGACCACGCCACGTCGGCGTCCGCGTCGGACAAGTCGACGCCACCACCCGGAAAGACGGTCATACCGCCGGCGAACGCCATTCCGCCGACGCGTTCGAGCAGAAACACCTCGATACCGAGGGCACCATCTCGAACCAGGATGACGGTCGACGCGTCGCGGACGGGGACTTGCTCGGGCACCGACACACCAGTTGATGTCATGTTCGAGAACCTACCCGGCACCGAACCTGCTGCCTTCAGCGGCGATGCTGACCGGGCGTGCGGGCTCGACGGGCGAAGAATCGACCGTCGACTCGATCGAGCGCAATCGACTGGCTGAACGCCTCGGTCAGATTCTCCGCGGTGATGACGTCCTCGAGAAGACCCTGAGCAACGACCCCACCTTCTTTGAGCAGCAGTGCGTGACTGAAGCCAGGTGGTATTTCCTCGACGTGGTGGGTGATGAGGACGGTTGCCGGTGCGTCCGGATCTGCAGCCAGGTCCGCCAAACGTGCGACGAGTTCCTCGCGGCCGCCCAGATCGAGCCCTGCCGCCGGTTCGTCGAGTAGCAGCAGTTCCGGATCGGTCATCAGCGCTCGTGCGATGAGCACCCGCTTGCGTTCGCCCTCGGACAGCGTTCCGTAGGTGCGATCAGCCAGATGCTCGGCGCCGAGGCTTTCCAACATTTCCACTGCCCGCTCGGTATCCATCTCGTCGTAACGCTCACGCCAGCGGCCGAGCACGCTGTACCCGGCCGAGACCACGAGATCGATCACCGTTTCGTCTGCCGGAATCCGATGTGCCAACGCGGACGACGAAAGGCCGATTCGAGTTTTCAGTTCGGCGACATCGACCTTCCCCATCACTTCACCGAGAACGTGAGCCGTTCCCGAGGTCGGGTGCACTTCCGCGGCCGCAATGCGCAGGAGCGAGGTCTTGCCGGCCCCGTTGGGCCCGAGTACAACCCATCGTTCGTCGAGTTCTACCTGCCAGGTGACGGGACCGACGAGTGTTACCCCGCCCCGCCTGATGAGAACGTTGTTGAAATCGATGAGCAAATCGGGATCCGGTTCAGACACGTGTCTATCTTGTCCCACATTCGTCGGGCTTTCACGGCAGGATCTGCAGGCGTGTCGTCCAACCTTCATCTCGCCTGGCGCGAAGAGACCCCGCCGCCAGGATCGCCGCTACCCCTCGGGGCAACTGTCCACGCGGGTGGTACGCAATTTGCAGTCCACTCCCCCGACTCGGACGGCATCGAGGTATGTCTGATCGATCCGGATGGAGCCGAGCGAAGGGTCGAACTACGCAGCCGCACCTTCGGGATCTGGCATGGCATCGTTCCGGACGTCGGACCGGGACAGAGGTACGGATACCGGGTGCACGGACGCTGGGATCCCGCCACCGGACGCCGATTCAATGCGCACAAGATTCTGATCGATCCCGCCGCCCGTCGGATCACCGGAAGCCTCGGATCGGCCCAGGCCCTACTGCCTTACGACGAGGATCCGTTCGGACACCCCAGCACCATCGATTCACTGGGCTCGATCCCACTTTCCGTCGTGACCGGCCGATCCACTGTCGACACCGGTTCTGCTCCGGACGTCCCCTGGGATCGGACGGTGATCTACGAGATGCACGTCGGTTCCTACACAGCGAGGAACCCGGCCGTTCCCGCGGCACACCGCGGGACGTATCTCGGACTCACCGCACCCGCAGTGCTCGAACATCTGACCCGCCTCGGTGTGACCACCATCGAATTGCTCCCGGTTCAGGCGATGCTCACCGAACCAGGTGTGCAAGCCCGCGGCAAGCGCAATCATTGGGGCTACTCGACCGGTGCCTACTTCGCACCCGACCCCCGTTTCGCAGCGGTACCGGGAGCCGAGATCGACGAGTTCAGGGCGATGGTGCGAGCACTTCATTCTGTCGGAATCGAGGTCGTTCTCGACGTCGTCTACAACCACACCTGCGAGTCCGGGGTCGACGGCCCCTCGATCAGCTGGCGTGGGCTCGATGCCCCCGGCTACTACTTGTTGGACGGACGAGGCTACGACGTCGACCTCACCGGGTGCGGCAACACGCTCGACTCGGCGTCACCTGCCGTGGTTCGGATGGTGTGCGACAGCCTTCGATATTGGGTCACCGAGATGGGTGTCGACGGGTTCAGGTTCGACCTTGCCAGCACCCTCGGCCGGCCAGGAGGCTGGCGATTCGATCCCCGTGCGCCGCTACTGACTGCGATCACGACCGATCCGGTTCTCTCGCGGACGAAGCTGATCGCCGAGCCGTGGGACGCGACCGGTGCGGGGTACCAAGTCGGCAGTTTCGAAAGTCTGTGGTCCGAATGGAACGATCGATACCGCGACACCGTGCGCCGATTCTGGGCTGGACACACCGGTGTTCGCGAACTCGCCTCCCGCATGGCAGGTTCGGAAGACATTTACGGCGGCGGTTCACGCAAGCCTTGGGCATCGATCAACTTCGTAACCGCACACGACGGCTTCACCATCGCCGATCTCGTCTCTTACGCAACCAAACACAACGAGGCGAACGGTGAAGACAATCGCGACGGGACCGACAACAACTACTCCGTCGATCACGGAACGGAGGGCCCAACCGACGACCCGCTCATCCTGGCCGAACGCGGCCGTCATGTCCGCGCACTCCTCGCCACGCTGATGCTCTCGACCGGCACTCCGATGCTCCTCGCAGGTGACGAGTTCGGCCACACCCAGTTCGGCAACAACAACGCCTACTGCGTTCCCACCGATGCACCCGCTGCACAATCGTGGGCGCTCGACTGGTCCGATGTCGACGACGACCTGGTCGCCTTCGTCGCCAGACTCCTCCGAATCCGACGCAGTGCTCCATCGCTGCGCCAACAGGAATTCTTCACAGGCCGTGACACGCCGTCGGGCAGACCGGATCTGGTCTGGTTCGGTGCCGACGGCGCCGAGCTGACCTCGCACTCGTGGAACGACGACTCGGTGCGCACGTTGCAAGCGTGGGTGGACGGCGCAGACGTTCGGTCCTACGATCCCGACGGGCAGCCCGTCCGTGATGCGAGTTCGCTGTTGATCGTGCATTCGGGTGGACCGGCCGACTTGGAACTGGCCTGTCCTTCCTGGGCCGCAAGCAGATTCGTTCCCGTGTTCGACTCGTCCACCGCCACTGGAGTTCCCGCCGATACGACGTCGTTGCCCGCCGGATCGGCCATCTCCCTTACCGGTTCGACGGTCCTCGTACTGCGCAGCGACGGCAGGTAGCGCATGAACAGTTGAACGAGTGGCCCGATACCCAAGGCGTACAGCACGGTTCCGATACCTACGGTTCCTCCGAGCATCCAGCCGGTTGCTACGACGGTCAGCTCGATACCCGTCCGGACGAGGCGAACCGAGAGCCCCGTTCGGGCGACAAGTCCGGTCATCAGGCCGTCCCGTGGACCGGGACCCATTCCCGCACCGATGTACAGGGCCGTCGCGAACGCATTGACGACGATGCCGGTCACCATCATGACCGCTCGGATGGCGATCGGGTCGAAAGTTGGGAGCCATCGAATCGACAGGTCGACTGCTATCGCGATCACCACCACATTGCTGATGGTCCCCAGTCCTGGCTTCTGTCGCAATGGACTCCAGGCGAGCAACACAGCGACTCCGGTCGCTGCGGTGATCGCTCCGAAACTCAGTGGCACGTGCAGGCTCAGGCCCTGATGCAGTACATCCCACGGATCGAGTCCGAGACCGGCGGTGATCATCAGCGCCATCGAGAACCCGTACAGACACAGACCCACGTAGAGCGCTACGAGTCGTCGCCCGAGGTGGATCAGGCGAGCACGGGCCAGCACAGTGACGATCCAAGACATCCATCGAGTGTCCGCCAGACTGGTGGCGCCACAAACGTCCAGTCGCGAGCCAGTGGACCCTCTACCGATGTCAGGGTGATGCGAGTGCGATGACGGTCATCGAACCGGGGGCTACTTCGGTGAAGCCGGCATCGCGGACGGCCACCGCGCCTCCACCATCTCCATCGCCTTCGACGAGCGCGCGAGCGCTCGCCCATTGCTCTGGATCGGCGTCGCGAACCGAACACTCGAAACCCTGCTCTGCCCACGCCCGAGCTTGCTCGACACTCATCGCTGCCGCCAACAACATCGACGCATGCGCTACCTGGGCAGCAGCCTTGCCGACCGTCATGTTCAACGACCGGTCGATCCACAACACCGGCACAGCGGGCCGAGGCGGACCTGGATCGTCGTGCTCGAGATCGGTTCCACCGATCTGCAACTTCTTGATTCGCGAGTCGAGATCGCCGACGCGTCCGGGAACCAACGCGCGGGCCTGGGCTGCGCCGACTTCGGCGGTGACACCGTCGACTGCGAGAGCCGCTTCCCATTGGGCTCCGCGGGCGCGGCGAGCAACCTTTCTGATGCGTGCCGCAGTCCACGCCCGAAACCGCTCGTCCCACTCGCCGCCGGGTCCTGTGCATTCATCGAGGCAGATCCGCACCGTTGCGATCGCCGCCGCTGCCAACAGATCGCTGCGCATCGGCGGGTCCGCTTTGGAAATATGAAGCACGATCGGCATCGCGAGAACATCGGCCGGGTCGGGCGGGTCTTCCCTGCCCCCGTATCCGAGGGCCAGAACGGCGTGACGCTCGGCGAAAGTACTTCGCGGTGAGACTGTCTCGTCCGCCGGTTCGGTCACAGGTTCGGTCATGGGATCGGGACGCGCCGGACGCCACCGTCGATGGCGTCCGCAGCCTCGATTTCTCCACGCGTCACACCGAGCATGAAGAGGACGGCATCGAGATACGGGTGCGAAATCGCGGTATCGGCAATCTCGCGCAGCGCAGGCTTGGCATTGAACGCCACGCCCAACCCAGCCGCAGTCAGCATGTCGATGTCGTTCGCACCGTCACCGACAGCCACCGTTTGCTCCATCGGAACCCCGCATTGCGCTGCAAAATCCCGCAATGCCGTCGCCTTCGCGGCCCTGTCGATGACCTCGCCGATCACCCGACCGGTCAACTTGCCATCGACTATCTCGAGCGTATTGGCCTTGACGAAATCTAGTTCGAGTTCGTGTGCGAGACCGTCGATGACCTGCCTGAATCCGCCGGAGACGACGCCACAGTGATATCCGAGTCGGCGCAGGGTGCGGATGGTGGTGCGAGCGCCAGGCGTCAACTCGAGCGCATCACCTACCTCCTCGATGACCGAAGCATCCAGGCCTGCCAAGGCCTCCACCCGCTGGGTGAGGGACTCCGCGAAGTCGATCTCGCCACGCATTGCCGCCTCGGTGACGGCGCGGACCTCTTCTTCGCGGCCGGCCTTCGCCGCCAGCATTTCGATGACCTCACCCTGCACGAGGGTGGAGTCGACGTCGAACACTATGAGACGTTTGGACCGCCGAGAAATTCCGCTGCGCTCCACCGCGACATCGCATCCGACCCCGGCAGCGATCTCGGACAGACCGGTCCGAAGTCGGCGGTCTGCGTCGGGAGTCGTGTCGGTCGCCGTCACCTGAAGTTCCAGTCCCGTGACCGGGTAGTCCGCGATGCCACGGATCGAGTCGATGTTGGCGCCCTGGCGTGCCAGTTCACGCGAGATGGTGCTGAATGCGCGTGCTGTGACGGGCCGGCCCAGAACGACCACCACGTGGGTAGCCAACGAGCGCTTGCCGACAGGGTCCGCATCGATCTCGACGTCGACGTGCACACCCACCGTCGACATGGCTTCTTCGAGTTCTTCTTGCAGGTCCTCGGGATCGTTCGGGCAGGTCAGCAACACGCCCAGCGTAAGCCGTCCACGGATGACTACCTGCTCGACGTCGAGCAGGCTGACCTCGTGCCGAGAGAGCGCAGCGAACAGAACCGAGGTGACACCCGGCTTGTCCGGACCCATCACCGTCACGAGTACAGCGGTGTCCGATGACGCCACCGATTCTCCCTTCACACGACCCGCTCTGCAGCGGAGTCGAAAGTTGATTGGCCTGCCCGACGATTGTTGCAAGCGAAGAGCCCCACCCGGATACCGGGAGGGGCTCTTCAGGTCGATCGGGTACTTACTTGGGATCCGTATCACCCGAGTGCTCGTGATCGCTGGTAGCGAGAGGAGCTCGACGCGCCTGCTCGAGAACCTCGGTGGTATGCCCACCATGACTGCCCGGGCCCACATGAGCCTCGGCCCGCAAGCGATCCACCATGTGCGGGTAGTGGAGTTCGAATGCCGGACGCTCGGAACGGATTCGCGGCAGTTCAGTGAAGTTGTGCCGCGGCGGTGGGCATGATGTGGCCCACTCCAGCGAGTTGCCGTAGCCCCAGGGGTCGTCCACGGTGACCACCTCGCCGTAGCGATAGGACTTGAAGACGTTCCACACGAACGGCAGTGTCGAAGCGCCGAGCACGAACGCACCGATGGTCGAGATGATGTTGAGCGTGGTGAATCCATCAGAGGCCAGGTAGTCGGCGTAGCGACGCGGCATGCCCTCGTTACCTAGCCAGTGCTGGACCAGGAAGGTGCCGTGGAAGCCGAGGAATGTCAGCCAGAAGTGCCACTTGCCCAGCGTCTCGTCCATCATTCGGCCGGTCATCTTCGGGAACCAGAAGTAGATACCCGAGAACGTTGCGAACACCACCGTGCCGAAGACCACGTAGTGGAAGTGCGCCACCAGGAAATAGGTGTCGGTGACGTGGAAGTCGATCGGCGGGCTGGCGAGCAGCACACCGGAAAGTCCACCGAAGAGGAAGGTGATCAGGAATCCGATCGCGAACAACATCGGTGTTTCCAGCGTCACTTGGCCCTTCCACATCGTGCCGATCCAGTTGAAGATCTTCACACCCGTGGGCACTGCGATCAGGAACGTCATGAACGAGAAGAACGGCAACAGCACCGCGCCGGTCGCGTACATGTGGTGCGCCCACACTGCTACCGAGAGGGCCCCGATGGCGATCGTTGCGTAGATCAAGGTGGTGTATCCGAACATCGGCTTACGCGAGAACACCGGGAAAACCTCGGACACGATGCCGAAGAACGGCAGCGCAATGATGTACACCTCGGGGTGGCCGAAGAACCAGAACAGGTGCTGCCACAACAGCACGCCACCAGTTGCTGGATCGAACAGGTGCGTACCCAGGTGACGATCCGCCGCTACCCCCAGCAGCGCTGCTGTCAACAACGGGAAGGCAAGAAGAATCAGAATGCTGGTGACCAGGATGTTCCACGTGAAGATCGGCATCCGGAACATCGTCATACCCGGCGCTCGCAAGCAGATGATCGTCGTGATCATGTTGACCGCGCCCAAGATGGTGCCCAAACCGGCAACAGCGAGACCGAAGATCCACAGGTCTGCACCCATACCCGGGGAGTACACCGCGCTGGTCAGCGGCGTGTATGCGGTCCACCCGAAGTCAGCGGCACCGCCAGGAGTGATGAACCCCGACGTTGTAATCAACGCGCCGAAGAGGTAAAGCCAGTAGGAGAAAGCGTTCAATCGCGGGAATGCCACGTCCGGTGCGCCGATCTGCAACGGCAGAATGTAGTTGGCGAACCCGAAGACGATCGGCGTCGCATACAGCAGCAGCATGATCGTGCCGTGCATGGTGAACAACTGGTTGTACTGCTCGTTCGATAGGAATTGCATTCCCGGCACGGCCAACTCGGTGCGCATCAACAGAGCCATCAACCCACCGACAAGGAAGAAAACAATCGATGTGGTGATGTACATGATCCCCAATACCTTGGGGTCAGTCGTTGTCACCGCTTTGTGGACGAAGGAACCCTTTGGTCCCATCCGCGGCGGGAAGGGTCTCACCGCTTCCACAGCGGGGGCGGGCTTGGGTACTAACGCGGTCACTGATCCTCCTGAAGATGCGAGTGAAGATTATCCTAAGCCGCGAGCGGTCGAGATACTACCTTTAGTCGTAGATTGCAGAAGTTTCCAACATGCAACAAAAATGCCCTACCGCTCGCTTAGATGAGCGGTAGGGCATGAGGTCAATCTTCGGTCTAGTTTCCCAGCGCGCAGAACTGTCGGGTTGCGAGGTTCAACGCCAGCGACATTGTTCCGACGCAGTCGACCCCGGCTGATCCTGCGGTTGCGCCGGATCCCCAGCCAGCGATTGCGATGGTGGTCGCACCGTTTTCTGCCAAAGAACGCGCGATGCCACCGCCGATAGCTCCGGCGTAGGCCGTTCCACCCGTGCGTGAGGCGCCGAGCGCTGTTCCAAAGCCTGTTGCGTAGGTGGAGGTGCGGCCGTTGTCCTGGGAAATACTGACAGCAGTCCCACTGTCTGTGGCAGAAGCGCTCGATCGCGATACGTCGAGCGCGGTCGCGCCGCAACTGGCCACTCCGTCGACGCGGATATCGTTGGCCGACGGTGGTGACACGCAATTGACCGGTGCCGCAGACGCGACCCCTGTACCGAAGATGCCGGCCGCTGCAATGCTGCCTCCGACGACGAAAAGCGCTGCCGTACGGGAGATTCGACTACCGATCAGTGAGGTTGATTCGTCCCGGGTCGAGCGGAAGAGGGAAGACAAAGAAGAGGAAGCGGAGAACAACGGGGGGCTCCTTCAGGGAACGAAATTGGTCGGTGCGGCACACGGTACAGCAGGTACTACGCCCAGGTCATTAGTGAATGCTCCCTACGGGGGTAACAATTCAGCACGCCCATTTTGCCACCCCAGATGTCGAGGTGGAGGTGCTCCACCATCCTGGGATGAATCGCAGCCTCATCGTGGCACCAGCCGGCACATTTTTCTGATTGCGGGCTGTGGCGGGACGGGTGGAAGAGTCGACGAGCCTGTCCCGACTCCTCCTTCTCTGCCCCAGACATGGCACTTGCTGAGGGGGCCGAGGGCGTCCGATCCGGGTGCCACCAACACGGGGGATCTGAGGTCCGAGGACACGACGACATCCGAACCGGACACTTCCAAAAAGAGCGAGCCCGAGGACGACGCTACGAGTGAGGAGAGCTAGACGCTGCCTACGAACCCGTGTTGTCGCCAGGCCTCGTACATGACGACAGCCGCCGCGTTGGCGAGGTTGAGCGAGCGTCGTCCAGGAATCATCG
>JBBPZN010000182.1:0-28214 GCA_038198705.1 Mycobacteriales bacterium | reverse complement strand
TGGTTCAACCAACGCCGACTCCACAGCACCCTCGACTACCTCACACCAGAAGAGTTCGAGGAGGTCTACTACAGTCAAGAATCGGCACTCCGCCCGGAGATGTTGCAAGCGTAGGAGCGGCAAGAAACCCGGGACGGTTCAGTGTCTACTCTGCGGTGGTGGTGCGGGGTCGTTTGCGTGGTCGGTAGCTCGGTCCGTCCATGAGCACTTGGTGGCTGGTGTTGATCAGTCGATCGAGGAGCGATTCTGCGACGACGGGGTTGGGGAAGAGTCCGTACCAATCTTTCGGTGAACGATTGCTGGTCAGAATCAGGGGTTTGCCGGCGACGGCCCGTTCGGAGATGAGCTCGTAGAGGTCGTCGGCGTGCATCGCGGTGTGCTCGCGCATGGCGAAATCGTCGAGTATCAACACCAGTGGTTTGGTGTAGTCGCGAATTCTTTTGCCCCAGGTGCGGTCGGCGTGACCACCGGCGAGGTCGGCGAGGACGCGGGAGGTTTTCACGAACCGAACATCGCCTCCTCGTCGTGCCACTGCATGGCCGAGTGCTTGTGCGACATGGGTTTTGCCGACCCCGACGGGTCCGTAGAGGATGACCGATTCGCCGGCATCGAGCCACCGCAACGCGGAGAGGTCGCGGAGCATCGCGGTGGGGAGCTTGTTGTTCGCGGCGAAGTCGAATCCTTCGAACGTCGACTGTTCCTCGAATTTCGCCGATCGGATCCGGCGGGCCAACGCTGTCGATTCGCGTCGCCCGATCTCGTCCTCGCAGAGCACTTGCAGGAACTCGAGGTGCCCGAGAGTGCCGTCGCGGGTTTGCGCGAGCCTGGCATCGAGGGTATCGAGCATGCCGGTCAGTTTGAGGGTCTTGAGCGCGGTGCGCAGTGAAGGGTCCAGGATATTCATGACAGACGATCTCCTCAGAATGATTGAATATAGTTGCTGCACCTGATGACTCGACTACGATCTGTCACAGACCGAGCGCGGTGTCGGTGTCGGTGTCGGTGTCGAATTGGTTGGGTCCACGCAGGAACGCCGGTGTCAGCGCTGTACTGGCAGCACTGCCTGTGCTGCTGTCGGTGTCAGCGGTTTCGGTGCCTGCGGCGAGAATCCCTTTGATGGTGCGGTAGCTCGGATCGCCGACAGCGAGGGCGCGTGCGCAGGCAGCGTCGAGTCGGGTGTTGCCGGCGTCGGTGCGCAAAGCGAGGACACCTTGCGCACTGCGTAGCCGGTGAATGGCATTGATCTCCATGAACCCGGCGATGACTTCGGCGCAGGACGGTCCCACCTCGAGGGACGTTTTCCGGCACCAGGCGGGAGTGCGCATGTGGAAGGCGATCTTCTCCGGTGGGTAGTGCTCGAAGTCGGTGGAACGGCCCGACAGGCGCAGTACGTGCGTGGCGACCGCGGTACCGTCGTGGACGATCTGAACGATGTCGCCGCTGGTGCGGGCATGGACATCACTACCCAGCAGGCGCCAGGGAACCGAGTACAAGGCTTTGCCGACTTTGACGTGGCAATCGGTGGCGACCTTCCCGCTCGACCACACCGCTAACTGAAAAGCATTCTGCGGCAACGGAGTCAGAGCTTGTTTCTCTATCGCCTCGAACACTCGAAGGGGTGACCCACCATCCAAGGCGCGACTGTTGCGCAGTCCAGCGACTTCGGTGCACCAGCGGACCGCGTCGGTTTGCATCTGTCCGAGTGAGGTGAACTCGCGGCCCCGCCAGAACGAGTCCCGCACGTACTGCATCGGGCGTTCGACACGTGGCTTGTCTTTCGGTTTACGTGCCCGGGCCGGGTCGACGAGCAGCTGGTAGTGGGAGGCGAGCTCGGCGTAGGCCTTGTTGATCTTTGGGTCGTAGAGATCGGGTCGATCGACACCGGTTTTGAGGTTGTCCGGTACCGCTCGTGCCGGTACTCCACCGAAGTACTCGAACGCATCGACATGTGACGCGCACCAGGAGGATTGATGCATCTTCAGTACCGGTTGGACGAACATGTGGCGTGAGCACGCCAGTACCATCACGAACGCCCACACCGCGACACGGCGGCCACTGTCCGGGTCGAACCACATACCGAGCTTGCCGTAATCGATCTGCGCTTCCGACCCCGGTTCGACCGGGCCGCGGGGCACAGTGACGCTGCTGCGCATCGCGTCCTCGGAGAGGTTTCCGGTAACCCACCGCCGCACAGACGATTCCGATGCATCGACACTGTGTTCGTCGCGCAGCCGTTGGGCGATGGTCGCGACGGTGACATCGGCGCCCCGCCAGTCGATGATGCGTTGTCGGTGTTCTTCGATCACCGGCCACGTCGATGCGCGCAGAGATCGGTCGTTGACTTCCGGGAACCAGCGCACCACATTGACAGCCCACTGCGAGTCCGACACCGGTTCGGTATCGGGGATGAGGTTCTCCTCGATCGCGGGTGCGAGGTACTTCGCGATGGTCTTGCGGTCGATCCCCAGGGACTCCGCGAGTTGGCGGCGTGAGCGCCCCGCGTGCCAGTGAACGTAGAGCTCGATCAAGTCGAACATGTCGAAACTTCTCCTCGCCATCGGCGCTTCCTCACCTCGTCGGTGAAGCAAGCGAACCTGCCTGCGAGGCCCACAACCGGCTGCCACACCGCCCCAGAGTGGGGGAATTACGTGACAGCCGGGGTGGGGGAATTACGTGACGGACTTTCCCTCAAAGTGGGGGAATTACGTGACCGCTGACAACGCCGTTGAGCGAGGCGATGTTGATTACCCGGCCGGTTCCGTGCTTCTTCAGTTCGGGAAACGCAGACTGCATCGCCCAAAATGCAGCCATCACCCCCATATCGAATCCGGCGCGTACCGACTCCTCCGGTGTCTTCTCCAGACGTGCGTAGGGGATCCCGCCCCAGGCATTGTTGATCAACGCATCCACCCGGCCGAAGTTCGAGACGGCGGCCCCAACCATGTCGTGCACTTGCTGTCGGTCTGTCACGTCGGTCCGCACGAACTCGACCCGCCCGTTGCACTGCTCACGCAACTGCTCCGCGGCTCGTTCACCCAACTCTCCGTCGATCTCGGCGATCAATACGCTCGCGCCCTCGCGTGCATAGGCCTCGGCGATACCGCGGGCCGATGCCTGTCCCGCCGCCGGTGATCACCACAGACCTGCCCGTCAACCGATTTGTCATCGTCTCACTCCTGTTCTCGCGCAGAGGAACATTTGGTTGCTGGTTATCGGCCACGGGTGGCTCGCTCGAGATGTTTGGCCCCTGCTGCCAAAAAAGCGGCAACTGCTCGTTCATGGATTCCGACTGGTCGAACAGAGACTTTTCGGTTGTACTTCCCGTATGCCGGCAGCCTCCGAACGGACGGGTGCGCGAGTCCGCTTCGAGATGCAACAACTGCGCGATCAGTGCATTCGCAACACCCGCATCGACACCGGTTCCGAGGTAGACGCGCTCGCCGCGTGAATCTCGCGTGATGACATTGGGAATGGTCTACGAACCCATCACTGCACCCCTATCCCGACCGGCATGCGCTGCAGGCTAATCCGAGAGCAAGCGTCGAAACTTCGCACGGCACCAGGCGCATCACATCACCGATGGCCAGCATCGCCGGAATCAATCCGCCCGGCGAGTGGATCCACAAAGCAATGTCGGCCGAGACGTTCTCGGCGGCGAGGGTCAGCAGATGAGTCGTCGGAGGGAAACATTCGCGGCGTGGAGTCGGTCATGACTCCACTATTGCTCACGAGAAATGTTGCGCACCAACATTTCTGTCGAGAGCAGAGGCGCCGCCAATCCGCTCACAGCAGCGACGGGGTAGGTCGTCAACTTCAGTGGGGGCTTGTGGATCCGGCAGATGTTCGATATCGTCGAACATACGTTCGAGAGTGGGGGATCTCATGCAGGTATCCGAGGTACTGGAGTTCGTGGCGCGGCTGAACGAGCTGAAACCCGTGGCGGACGCGGCTATCGGAATCGACCTGATCACCGCTCTGGAGACCGCAACCTGTGCGTGCGCTGCCGCTCAGGCGGTGGCCACCGATGCCGTCGCTGTCTCGATCAGCGAGCAACGGAGGTCGCTCGGAAAACCCAAGGCACAGTGGCGGGCAGGCCTCGCCTCGCAGATCGGGCTCGCACGTCGAGTGTCCCCGAACAAAGGTGCCACCTTCCTCGGATTGGCACGATCACTCGTGCACGAGATGCCGCACACCCTCGACCGCTTACGCGGCGGTGAGCTCAACGAGTATCGAGCCATCCTGATCGCCAGAGAGACAGCATGTTTGACGGTCGAGGACCGGCAGGTCATCGATAGACGGCTGTGTGCGGACGGGCACAGCCTGAACGGACTCGGCGACGATGCCATCGCCGCGAGGGCCCGCGCGATGGCCGCTGAACTCGATCCTGCGGCGGTAGTGAAACGCTTCGAAAAGGCGTTCTCAGCGCGCCGCACCAACACTCGGCCGCAACCTGACTTCATGTGCCAATTCACCACAGTGACGTCGATGGATCGCGCCGTCTGCATGTGGGCGACCCTCCGACGTGACGCCGACTCGATCGTCAACGCCGGCGGAGAGACGAGAACCAGAGACCAGATCATGGCCGATCTGGCATACGAGCGCATCACCGGATCGACATCAGCGGGCGCAGGCGCCCCGGTATCGGTCAACCTCGTGATCGCCGACACGACGCTTCTGGCCGACAGCACCGTCCCCGCCCATCTGCAGGGATACGGAGAGATCCCCGCGGTCATCGCCCGCAGATTGGTAGGAACTGCGTGTACCGACACCACACGAGTCGAACTCCGCAGGGTGTACGCCAACCCCTCGACCGGCGCGCTCACCGCAATGGAATCGAAAGCACGAATTTTCCCGGCAGCGCTGGCTCGATTGATCGATCTGCGTGATCGAACGTGCCGAACACCGTGGTGCGACGCACCTATTCGTCACCACGACCATATTCGCTCCTACGCACGCGGAGGCGACACCAGTGCGAACAACGGCGCAGGCTTGTGCGCCGCATGCAATCACGCCAAGGAAGCAGAGGGGTGGAGTGCCGAACCACGAAAAGCACGGAAGCCCGGCGTCATCCACATCTACGACATCGTCACACCGACCGGGCACGAGTACAGCTCGACAGCGCCGCCGATACCCGTGGTCATCAGCTACCCGTCGTTCGTCGAGCAAGCGTTGGTCATCGACCTCTCCGCGGCGTAGATGCCTGATGGGTCACTCCGGGAAGGAAATGACAGCGCCACCGGTTACACTGGTCAACGACGCGCGTAGCTGCACGTCAGACGTCGTGGAATGCTTCTACTTCCGCCCGGCCCCGGCCGCGTAGTCCATGTGCACCGCGCACAGGCTTTTCTTACGGCGATCGAAACTGCCCACCGGCAGTCTCGCCAACCCTTTGCACTCTTCGGGCGTACAGCCCGTGGTGCAACACCTTGCCCGAAAGGCGCATCACATCGTTATGACTACCTTTGCTTCACTCGGCGTTCCGAACGCGCTCGCCGAAGTTCTCTCCAGCCAGGGCAAGGTCGACGCCTTCCCCATCCAGGCAGACACGCTTCCCGACACTCTCGTGGGACGCGACGTGCTCGGCCGCGGAAAGACTGGCAGTGGTAAGACACTCGCTTTCGCCATCCCCATGGTCGCGCGCCTTGCCGGGCAGCTCCCAGGTAACCGCAAGCCCGGCCGCCCCCGCGGACTGATCCTTGCCCCCACCCGCGAGCTGGCAACCCAGATTGCCGCCGCAATCGAACCGTTGGCCGCGGCATACAAGCTCAGCGTCACGACCATCTTCGGTGGCGTCTCGCAGAACCGTCAGGTATCCGCCCTCAAGGGTGGCGTCGATATCGTCGTTGCCTGCCCGGGTCGGCTCGAAGACCTGATGAAGCAGCGCCACGTCTCACTCGACGCCGTGCAGATCACCGTTCTCGACGAAGCCGACCACATGGCAGACCTCGGGTTCCTTCCGGTCGTCACTCGACTTCTCGCAGCTACCCCGCCGAAGGGTCAGCGTCTCCTGTTCTCGGCGACGCTCGACAACGGTGTCGACAAGCTCGTCAAGCGGTTCCTCACCGACCAGGTGACGCACTCCGTCGACGAGGTCACCTCGCACGTAGAAGCCATGACGCACAGTGTCTTCGAGGTCGACGGCGTCGAAGCCAAGAAGAAGCTCGTGCAACAACTAGCTTCGGGCACCGGACGCCGCATCCTGTTCATGCGGACCAAGCATCAAGCCCGCAAGCTCGCCAAGCAGCTCACTGACGCTGGGATTCCGTCGGTCGACTTGCACGGCAACCTCTCTCAGGGTGCACGTGACCGCAACCTGCTCGCGTTCTCCTCGGGCTCGGCGCGCGTACTCGTCGCCACCGACGTCGCCGCGCGCGGTGTGCACGTCGATGACGTCCAGCTCGTCGTGCACGTGGATCCGCCTGCCGAGCACAAGGCATACCTGCACCGCTCGGGCCGTACCGCTCGCGCGGGAAGCGCCGGAGATGTCGTGACGGTCGTTCTCCCAGAGCAGCGTAAGGACACCGCAATCCTTCTGCGCAAGGCGAACATCAAGGTGACCCCCGTCCGTGTCACGGCCGACTCACCTCAGGTGTCCGAACTCGTCGGCGAGCAGGCTCGATATGTCGAGCCCGCACCAGTCAAGGCTGTTCAGGGCAGCCCACGCGCCAACGGGAGCTCACGTAGCAGCAACCCTCGCGGCGGTGGCGCCCCGCGTCGCAGTGGCGGTGGCGGTGGCGGTCAGGGCAGCCAGGGCGGCGCAGCACGCCAGCACGCAGCCGGCGGCGGCGGTGGCGGTGGCCGTAGTCGCCGTCCCGCGGGGCCTGCCGCGAGCCGTACTCGCTAGATCCAAATCAAAAACGGGGCGCGCCCAACCGTGGGTGGCGCGCGCACAGTCGTTTTCGGACTTGTCGCTACAGCGTGCGGGCGTAACAGATCGAGGTCAGCGCACCGACGTACGGGCCGAAGGGCTCGATCCTGGTGTAGCCCTCCCGCTCGAAGAACCTCACTGCGTCCAGTTGACGCGATCCGGTTTCCAACTTGAGAGTCTTCAAACCGAGGGCGCGGGCGGACTCTTCGAGCTTGCGCAGGATGGCGGCCGATGTACCGCGTCCGCGTTCGGCGGGAATGACGTACATCCGTTTGATCTCAGCCTCATCACCGGCAAGCAACCGAAGTCCACCACACCCGATGCCCACCGATAAGTCGTCTCGCGCGACGACGAATACCAGCATGTCCTCCCCGGATGGTGGCACTCCTGGTTCATGGCTGCTGTTTCCGTACCGAGCATCCAACTCCGCCCGCTGAGCGGCCCGCAACTGTGCCCCGGCCGGGGTATCCCAGCCTTCTTCTTCCACGGTGATCACTCCGCTATGCCTCTCTGATTCCTGTTGGCGTGAGTGTAAGGACGATGCTGGCACACTGGACAGGTGACCGAAAGCCGCACCGAACACCGCACATCGACTGCGCTGACGCCTGTCGAACTAGCGACGGCCGCCGTGATGAGCAGCTTTGCAGTCGCTCTCTCGGTGGTTGCGATGGTGGTTCCGCTGGCCACCGCGTTACAGATCGTAGCTGCTGTTCCGATGGCTGTCGTCGCGCAACGCCATCGCACTCGAGTGCTCGTCTCGGCAGCTGTCGCTGGGACTCTCGTCGCGTTCGTCGCGGCCGGGTGGTCGACGGCCGTCACCGTGGCCACGGCTGCTCTTCTCGGCGGGATGGTCGGCCGAGCCAAACGTCTCGGTCATGGGCTGTTCCGGGTACTTGTCACCTCAGCAGTCGTCGGGCCCGCGATCGGCCTGGTGACAGTGGGCGTGTTGTTCGTGTTGGCACCACTGCGTGAGCTGTTTCTGAAAACTATCGAGAACATCATCGAGGGCGTCGCCCGACTGATGTCGAGGACCGAAATCCTGATCCCGGCCGCGGACACGTTGCGCTCGGGCGTCGGTGCGGTGCTGGACAATTGGTGGTGGTGGATACTCGGCACCGCGATATTCAGCATCGTCGTCGGCGTGTTCTTCACGTGGCTGATCCTCGGAGCAATTCTCGACCGCCTCTCGACCATCCCCGCCGCTGATCACCTACCTACCGCGGTCGACGGAGTAGTAGCACCGCTGCCAGTCCGCTTGAACAACGTCGGTTTCAGCTACGACGGATCACGCACCGCCGCCTTGCAGGGCCTCGACCTCATTGTCGATTTCGGCGAATTCGTAGCCGTGGTCGGGCACAACGGGTCCGGGAAGTCGACGCTGACTCGGATCCTCGCGGGGCGGACGCCCACCACCGGGACCGTGGACCGGCCCGGTGTCGCCGGTTTGGGGTTGGCAGGCGGAACGGCAGTTGTTCTGCAGCGGCCGGAGAGTCAGATCCTCGGCAGCCGCGTCGGCGACGACGTCGTGTGGGGTCTGCCCGCAGACGCCGAAACCGATATCGACGCCTTGCTGACCGAAGTGGGTCTGGGCGGAATGGGAGCACGCGACACCTCGACTCTGTCCGGCGGTGAAATGCAACGGTTGGCGGTTGCGGCTGCACTGGCGCGACGCCCCGCATTGCTGATCGCCGACGAAGCAACCACGATGGTCGACGCCGCAGGCCGAGCGAGCCTGGTGGCACTGTTGGCCGATCTCCCCGCTCGACACCGGATGTCCGTCGTACTCGTGACGCACCAAGAACTGGAAACCATTGCGGCCGATCGCGTCGTTCATCTTCATGGCGGGGAACAGGTGCAACACAGCGCCGAATGGATGCGCACGGCGTTCCTCGATCCGGCGACCACCCACTTTCGTGCCGGACCACCGATCATGGCGCTCCGAGGCGTCGGGCATACCTACAACAGACGCACACCGTGGTCGCAGGTGGCGCTCACCGGGATCGATCTGACTGTGCACGCGGGCGACGGGCTTCTGATCCTGGGCGGCAATGGATCCGGAAAGTCCACGCTCGCATGGATTCTCGCGGGACTGACCAAGCCGTCGACCGGGACCGCAGATTTCGACGGTTCTCCGGTGTCGGACAACGTCGGTGTCGTAGGTCTGGCATTTCAACACTCACGGCTACAACTTCAGCGCCGCACGGTCGCAGAGGACATCGCGGCTGCCGGGGGTCCAGAAGTTGGTTCGGTGCATGTTTCACGCGCGATGGACGCGGTCGGCTTGGATCGACTACTCGCCGGCCGAGAGATCGATTCACTCAGCGGCGGACAGATGCGTCGGGTCGTCATCGCCGGGCTCGTAGTGAACAAGCCCCGGGTGCTCGTCCTCGACGAACCGCTCGCCGGACTCGATCCTCCAGGCCGCACCGACATCATCGGTGTGCTCGGACAACTACGACGTCAGGGAATCGCGATCATTGTTATTTCGCACGACATCGACGGCATCGACAGCGTGTGCGACCGAACCATCACCCTTGCCAGCGGGCGCATCACGTCCGAAACGACAACCCGCGGAGTGGCATCGTGACAACTGTTGTACTGCGCCAAGTTCCGCGACACTCACCGATACACCAGCTATGGGCCGGCACGAAGCTGATGTCGGTGGTGCTCTTCAGCATCACGCTGCTGATCGCGCCATCGTGGCCGGCACTCGGCATCGTCGTCGGCCTGCTGGTGGTCACCGCGATCATCGCGCGCGTTCCGCCTACCGCGATACCCCGCCCGCCGAAGTTGATCTGGGTTCTGTTCCTGATCGGCGCGCTCATCAACGCCCCGTTGGGGTTCTCGGCTGTACTGCTGTTTCTGCGGGCGATGGTGTTCGCATTCGTGTTGCTCGGGGCGTCGCTGATGATCGGATGGACGACATCGATGAGCGACATCGCACCCGCCGTCTCCATTCTCGGAACGCCGCTGAAGAAGCTGCGGTTGCCGGTAGACGAATGGGCCGCGACCGTCGCTTTGTGCCTACGTTCGCTTCCGTTGTTGATCGAGGAAATGCGCGTCATGATCGCTGCCCGACGCCTGCGCCCCAAATCGGTCCTCAACAGCGTCGCGGACAATTCGATCGTCGACCTCATCACCGCAACGATGTCCATTGCCATCCGACGGGCCACAGAAATGGGCGAAGCCATCACGGCCCGCGGCGGCGCCGGCCAGATAACCGCCTACCCCAGCCGACCACACCTGCCCGACGTCGTTGCCTTCTCCGTCGTCGTGCTCAGCTGCGCCGCAGCCCTGGTGGTCACGTTCGCGTTCTGAGCGGTGCGGTTATTCCCCGCCGATACGTTGGGTTCGACTGTTGAGTGCTTTGACGAACACGTCGGGGATGTCGCGCGGGTCCTCGGCAATATAGCTCGTTCCGCCGGTAGCCGCGGAAATCTTCTGCAGGGCAACAGGGTCCGCGTCCGTCGTGATGCCGACGGTCACGATGACCACCGGCCGAACCGGATCCTGCTCGCGCTGCAGCGTGGCGATCAAGTCGTCGAGACTCGGACTCCCTGCATCTTCGTTGGCACCATCGGTCAAGAGGATGACACTGTTGACGAAGTTGGGGTCGTAGCCTTCCTTCACTCTCCGGAAGGCAGCAAGCGTGGTGTCGTACAGGCCGGTACCCCCGCCGACCAGGGAAGGTAGCGACCGAATGCTGGCGAGAATTGCTTCACGCTGTGGAAGTCCGTTGACGACGTTGCTTTCGGGTCCGATGGGGACAAGTTCACGATAGTCCTGACCGCCTCCGCCGAGTCCGATCGAGAACGCCCACAAACCCATCTCTGCTTGGGAGTTGAACAGTGCGTTACCGCCGAGACTCGCTTCCACAGTCAGTGCGATGCGGGTCGAGTCCCCCGATTTGGCTGCCATCGACCCGGATACGTCTTCGACTATGACTGTCCTCAGTGGCAGGGCCAGCACCGACCAGTCCCGCAGCGTCGATTCGATGGAGAGTGGATTCTTCAGTTCGAGGGCGGCGACCGATCCGACGCCTGTGCCGTCGGTCAACGGAGTTCCACTGGCCTGTCGAAAACCTGCGTCGAGCAGCGCGTTGGCTGTCGTCGAGTTTGCCAACAGCGAGGCCAGGGCAGCCCCAGCCTTCTTCGCGGCGTCGTAATCCGGTCCCATTGCTGCGGTCACGGCAAGCGGGTAGTCCAAGAAGTAGCTGCCGGTCGGCGGAACCGACGCGAGCAGAGGCGCCTGGGGATTGGCCTCGTTGTACGCCACCACGCTCTGTTCGGTGGCGACACTGCTGCCTCCCTCGGCAGCGACCTGCGCTACCAGGTCGGTCGTGTCGTGCGGGGTATCTGCGATTCGCCCGTAATCCTGGGCGATAGGAACGAGTGCCGCCGAGACTGCCTTCGGATCGGAGATCGCGACCTCGGATTCGGCCAACGCTCCGAGGATGGAGGAAATCGACGCGCTGCTGTTGAGTGGATCTCCGATTCGCTGCTGCGGAGTCTGCAGAACCTCCAACCAGTTCTGTGCCGTGGATGCTTCACCTTCGCGTGTAACCTCTACCGGCAGCGTTTTGGCGACCGAGGACTTCGCTACTTCCGGTAGTGCCCCCGTCGAGCGGAGTGTCTTGAGCAACCAGAGCGTCGAATCGGGAATCCACAGGTCGGGCCGGCTGCCTTCGGCACCGGCAAGCTCCGTTGCGGTATCGGTCGGCACCTCGGCGCGAACCTCGAAATCGGTACAACCGCGATCGAGCTCGCTGGACCGGCTCAACACCTCGGTCACAACCGGTTCGATGGTCGGGTCCACGGCCAGTGATACCTGGCTAGTGGAATCACAACCTGCCACCGTCGCCCGTATGGCCTGAACTCCGAAGTACCCGCCCACGACGACCACGACGGCCACCACCACAACCGCAGCCCATTTTGCAGCCGGAGTGCTCCGAGTTCCTGTTCCATGACGCCCAGACATTTCCGCGCACTCCCCCATTGGTCAGCTATTTATCAGCGACCTGCATCATGCACCAAAAAGCGATCCGTGGAGACGCTTACCCCAAAAAGGCCCAAAAATCAGCGACCTGATCGACTTTTGAGAGCATTCACGAACACATTGGGAATTTCTGCGGGATTTCGAGCCAAAAAGCTTGTACCACCGGTGGCCGAAGATATCTGCTGCAGAACTCCAGCGTCGGCGTCGTCGGTGATGCCGATGGTGACGATGATGACCGGCTTCGTCGGATCCTGTTCCGAGCGAAGTGTGGACAGCAACTCCTCGAGTCCGACGCTGCCGGGATCCTCGTTGGAACCGTCGGTCAGGATGATGACGCTGTTGATGTAGTCGGGGTCGTATCCCTCTTTGACTTTACGGAATGCTGCAAGAGTCGTGTCGTACAGACCGGTGCCGCCGCCGACGAGACCCGGGAGAGTGTCGATCTGCTGGACGACGAGGTTTCGTTGTGAGGCCCCGTTCACGTCTTCGTCGAGACGGCGAATCGGTACCAATTCCTTGTAGTCCTGACTTCCGCCGCCCAGGCCGATCGAGAATGCCCACAGCCCCATCGCCGCATTGTTGGGGAACAGCTTGCTTCCCGTCTCACTGGCTTGAACCGTCAATCCGATGCGCGTATCCGCTCCGGCACCGTAGGCCATCGAACCGGAAACGTCCTCCATCACCAGGGTCCGCGACGGCAGGGCCAGTACTTGATATTGCCGCAACGTCGCCTCGGCGGTCTGCTGGTCGGCGATGGTCAATGTCAGGATCTTTCCGACACCGCGGCCGTCGCTGAGAGGTGTGTTGTCCGGTGGACGGAAGCCCGCGTCGGACAGGGCGGACAGGCCGGAAGAGGAGGCAAGTGCATCGGCGACGGCGAGCCCGACGGTCTTGGCGCTCTCGTGAGAGTCTCCGGCCGGTTCGGTGACGGCGAGTGGGAAATTCAGGAAGAAGCTTCCCGTCGGCGGTGTCGTGGCACCGAGTTCGGTGCCGGTCGAGACCTCGTAGTCCACCAGTGTTTGTTCGGAGACGACGGAAACGCCACCATCGGCAGACATGTCGTCGAGGCGAACATCCGGATCTGCTTCGCCTCTCGTCGAAGCTTGCGCCTGCGCGATTGGAACCAAGGCAGCGGAGACGGAGTCGACTGTGGCGGCGTCTGCACCGGCCTCGGCGAGGGCACCGAGGATCGCAGCGTCGGAAATGGTGTTGGTCAACGGATTTCCGATCCGGAGACTTTTGAGTTGTAGCGCGGTGAGCCAGGTGTCGAAGAACGGCACCTCGTCTCGACGAGCGGCGATCACCGCAGGCGAGCTCGCGACGGACTGGCTGGCGACATCGACGAGCGAGCCGGTGGCCCGGACTGTCTTACCCACCCAGAGTGCCGAATCCGGTATCCACAGCGAGGGGACATCCACGCCCTTGGCCACCGCAGCGGAGGCCTCCCCCGAGTCGGTGGCCGTCACCTCGATGTGTGCGCAACCGAGATCCTCGGCCGACGTGTCGTCGAGAACGTCCTGCACCACGCTCGCGATCGCTGGGTCGGCAGCAAGGGTGTAGGTGGATGGATCCTTGCACCCGGACCCGAACGCTTTCTGCGCGGCGAAGACGCCGAAGCCGACGATCACCAGAAGTACGACAGCGAGAACGCCGTACTTCACCAACCCTGTCGAGTTGGCGGCCGAACGCGCGACGCTATGTTTCGCTGGACTGTGTCTACCAGGCATTGTGAAGAACCTCTCCGTGTGAGCGAAAGCCTCTGATCAGACCCCCACTGCGCGGCTCGCCGAAGCGTATCGCGGCTTTGACCTGCACGCGTTATGCGTAGAGCGACTCGAAGGTCTTCAACGAGTTCTCGATGTCCCCTTTGAGAGCTCTCGCGACACCAGAGCCGATGGGACCGAACAGGGGTGCGCCACCGAGATCGATGTCGAGAGTCAACTGCGACCCGCCGTTTCGGGCGGCGCTCACCGATAGCACGAGAGCGATCTTGACGCCGCCTTTGCCGTTGCCCTTCAGCTTCAGCTTGTTCGGCGGGTCGTAGCTTTCGATGGTCCAGCGCACCCGATTGCGCATGCCTTTGACACTGGCGACCGAGTCCAGCGTGGTGCCGACGGTGAGCTCGGCGGGTAGCTCACCGCGCCACGCCTCGTGGATGGAAAGCCACTTGTCGTAGTCGGAGAGATCGGACGCGTGCGTCCACGTTTGTGCCGGGTCGAGGGGGACGTCGGCGGTCACTTTGAGCTTGGCCACAGAACGGATGGTAGCCGGACATGTCGAGACGCCCGTGTGAGGAGCACATACACGGGCGTCTCGATTGGTAAAACCCAAGGTCAGTGAGCTGAGGCCTTCTCCGCTCCGATGCCGGTCAACGAACGGACCTCCATCTCGGCCTGCTTCGCCTTACTCTCCGAATCCTTCGAAATCAACGTGCCGACGATGCCGAGGATGAACGCGAGTGGGATCGATACGATGCCCGGGTTCGACAGCGGGAACCATGCGAAATCCGATCCGGGGATCATCGAGGTCTTCGAGCCGGACACCGCAGGCGAGAAGATGATCAGGACGATGGTCGAGATCAAACCGCCGTACATGCTGAACAGTGCACCGGTGGTGTTGAACCGCCGCCAGAACAACGAGTACAGGATGGTCGGAAGGTTCGCTGCCGCAGCGACGGCGAATGCCAGTGCGACGAGGAATGCGATGTTCTGACCGTTGGCAAGAATTCCGAGGCCGATGGCGATGACACCGATGACGACGGCCGTGATGCGTGAGACCTTGACCTGCTTCTTCTCGTCGACGTTGCCCTTCTTGATGACACTGGCGTAGATGTCGTGGGCGAAGGATGCCGAGGCGGTGATGGTCAGACCTGCGACGACGGCAAGGATCGTCGCGAACGCGACTGCCGAGATGACACCGAGGAGAATGACGCCACCGAGTTCGAAGGCGAGCAGTGGTGCAGCGGAGTTCTGGCCACCGGCCGACGCGAGGATCCGGTCGGGTCCGACGATCGCGGCGGCGCCGTAACCGAGGACGAGGGTGAACAGGTAGAACGCACCGATGAGGGCGATCGCCCACACGACGCTGCGTCGAGCTTCTTTCGCGGTAGGCACGGTGTAGAAGCGCATCAGAACGTGCGGTAGACCGGCGGTTCCGAGAACCAGTGCGATACCGAGCGAGAGGAAGTTGAGCTTGGAGGTGCCACTGCCGCCGTATTGCGCGCCCGGTTCGATGATGTCGCGTGCTGCGACTGCGCTGTCGGCAGAACCGGACACCATGGTCTGTGCGCTACCGATGAGCTCGGAGAAGTTGAGGCCGAACTTGGCCAGCACGAGAACGGTCATGAACGCGGCGCCGACGATCAGGAGCACCGCCTTGATGATCTGTACCCAGGTCGTGCCCTTCATCCCGCCGATGAGGACATACGCGATCATCAACACACCGACGATCGCGATGACGATCGACTGACCGGTGCGGTCGGAGATGTCGAGAAGGAGGGCAACGAGGCCGCCCGCGCCTGCCATCTGCGCCAGCAGATAGAACAGCGAGACCGTCAGCGTCGACAGTGCAGCAGCCGTACGCACCGGCCCCTGCCGCAACCGGAAGCTCAAGACGTCTGCCATCGTGAATTTGCCGGTGTTCCTGAGCAATTCGGCGACCAGCAGCAAGGCGACGAGCCACGCGACGAGGAAGCCGATGGAATACAGAAAGCCGTCGTACCCGTAGACGGCGATCGCGCCTGCGATACCGAGGAAGCTTGCGGCAGAAAGGTAGTCACCGGCAATCGCGATACCGTTCTGCGGTCCGGAGAATCCACCGCCTGCGGTGAAGAACTCCGACGCCGTGGTGTTCTTCTTGCTGGCCCGGATGACGACGACCATAGTGATGAGCACGAAGGCCACGAAAATGGAGATGTTGACGATCGGCTCGCCGACTGTCGTGTCTGCTGCTTGCGCGAGATTCATCGCTTCAACTCCTGGGAGGCTTCCATCTCGGTACGCAGGGCCAGCGCGCGTGGATCGAGTTCACGGTTCGCGAACCTCACGTAGATGCCGGTGATCGCGAAAGTGGTGACGAACTGTGCAAGACCGAGCAACAGTCCGATGTTGATGTTTCCCCATACGAGAGTGGACATGAATCCTGTTGCATAGGTGCTGAGCAGGACATACACCAGGTACCAGAGGAGGAAGAACGCCGTCATCGGAAAGACGAAGCTGCGCAATCTACGTCGTAGCTCCTGAAACTCCGGACTCGCCTGCATATCGATGAATGCCTGCGCATCCGGTGGCGGCGGCGGTGAAGTATCCGGTCGTGTCACCTTGTCAGCTCCTCGTCTCGCTCGTCACGGGCTGTGACTCACATCTTCAGAGGCAACAGTAAAAGAGCCAGCTCACAAATCTATGCAGTGGTGGCGATCACACGCTCAGCTGTCGGGTTGTGCGCCGAACGGTCGTGTGGCAACGGCGAACGGGCTCACAACTCCTGCTCACGGTCGCGGCCCACGCCGAGACGTTCGGGCGCATGAAGCCTGGTGAAGATTCGGCCGACGTCGGCCGGAATCGACGACGACGTCGCTTTGCTCACCACGATCATCAGAGCGAACGCGATCGGCACGCTGACCGCGGCCGGGTAGCCCAGAATCGCCGTCACCCAACCACCCCACAGTCGATCGGGAATGCCGAACACCGACAACGACGCGGCGCCGAGCGACAGGACGCCGCCGCCGATCAGTCCTGACGCCGCCCCGGCCGGAGTCAGGCCGCGCCACCAGATACCGAGCACGAGCAGCGGACACAGCGTCGACGCGGCGACGGCGAAGACCAGACCCACCGTCCTGGACAAGTCGAGCGAGACCAGCCCGAGGGACAGAACCAGCGGGACCACCCCCGCGAGAATCGCAGCGATGCGGAAGTCTCGGACTCTGCCCCGCAGCACGTCGGTGCTCAGCACTCCGGCGATGCTCACCAACAGGCCCGAGGACGTGGACAGGAATGCAGCGATCGCACCGGCCGCGACGAGGGCAGCGAGCAGTTGCCCACCTAACCCGGACAGTACCGAACCCGGCAACAGCAAAACGGCCGCATCGGAAGCTCCGGTGATCAGCAGCTGTGGCACGTACAGGCGCGCGAACACTCCGAGCAGCGTGGGAAACAGATAGAAGACACTGAGAAGGCCGAGCACGGTGAGCGAGGTCAGCCGGGCTGCACGCCCGTCGGGGTTGGTGTAGAACCGCACCAACACGTGCGGTAGACCCAGGGTGCCGAGGAACGTCGCGAGTATCAGTGAATAGACCTGATACATCGGATGCGTTCCGCCGAGACCCCCACCTGGCGAGGCCCATTCGCGATCGATCGTCGGCGCACCTGCGACCACCGGCACGGGCGAATCCGCGTCGAGAATCAGCGATGTCCCCTCACCCAGTTCGTGTGTGCCGGCGTCGAGGGTGATCCTGCCGCCCACCGGTTCGTCGTCGACAGTGCCGTACACGGTCACCTCGATGCGCGAATCCACCTGCACCAGAACATCCGTGCTGATCTCGACCGTGGTCTCGCGATCGACCGTCGGCGGAGCCGAACTCCCCACCACGCGATCGTCGCCGTAGAAATGCAGCGCAAGGACGACGGCAGGGACGGCAACAGCAGTCAGCTTGAGCCAGTACTGAAACGCCTGCACGAAGGTGATCGAGCGCATACCGCCGCCCACCACGTTCGCGATGACGATGACGCCGACCACCGCTGCACCGACCCATCCGGGTACGCCGAGCAGAATGTTCAGCGTCAGCCCCGCGCCTTGGAACTGCGGAACCAGATACAGCGCACAGATGACGACGACGACGACCATCGCGAGCTTGCGGAGCCACAGTGATCCCAGCCTGAATTCGGCAAAGTCGGGAACGGTGTAGGCGCCACTTCGCCGTAGCGGTGCGGCGACGAACAACAGCAGGCCGAGGTAGCCGGCGGTGAAGCCGATCGGATACCACAGCGCGTCGGCACCGTATTTGGCGATGAGCCCGGCGACTCCGAGGAACGAGGCCGCGGAGAGGTACTCCCCCGAGATCGCCGCGGCGTTCCAACGCGGCCCGACAGTACGCGAGGCGACAAGAAAATCGGAGGTGGTGCGGGCCAATCGGACGCCGTAAATTCCGATCGCGACGGTAGCGACGGCGGCAGCCAACAACGCCACCACCGTTACCCACGGCACTGCCACGGCTAGTCGTCCACGAGGTCGGTGAACTCGTGCTCGTTGCGCTCCGCCTGGCGCACGTAAACCCATCCCACACCGAGAAGCAACGGGTAGATCAGCACGCCGAGTACCAACCACGGCAGTCGAATTCCAAAGACCATGGCATCGGCGAAGGCCGGAACCAGCAGTCCGACAAGCGGAATCGAGAACAGTACACCCAACGTCAGTGCGGCCAGTCGGATCGACAACCACAACTGCGCACGCACGAGGCTTCGCACCATAGCGTCGCCCACTTCGGTCTGTTCCTGCACTTCGACGCGGGTGCGCACGATTCTTGCCCCACGCCGTTGCGCGAGGATCACACGCTGCCGCGCAGGCTTCGCATCCGTCATAAATTGGGCCAAGACTGTTTGGACCCGGTCTGTTTGGACCAAGCCTGCAGCGGCCCTCGAACGAGGCGATCCTTCAGCTCGCGGGCATGTCTGCGGCTCACCGGCAGCTCGACGGCGGCAAGCTCACCTTGGGCTCGTAGGCACACCACCAGCCCCGATCCCACGCTTTTGATGCCCGTCACCAATGCCAAGGACACGAGGTAGGAACGATGCACCCGCAGAAATCCGATGTCGGCCCAGCGGCTTTCGAGCGTCGAGATCGGAATCCGAACGAGGTGCGACCCCCCTGTGGTGTGCAGCCTGGCATAGTCGCCCTCCGCCTCGACCCACCCGACGGACGAGCGCTGCACCAGCGTGGTGGTGCCGCCGAGTTCCACGGGAATGATCTCGTCACTCCCCGCAGACTCCTGACCGTCGGTGCGACGACCCGCGGCGACGATCCTGCGCAACGACTCGGCGAGCCGCTCCTCGCGCAAGGGTTTGAGTAGATAGTCCACGGCACCGAGATCGAACGCAGCAACGGCACGGTTCTCGTGTGCCGTCACGAACACCACGGCAGGTGGCCGAGCGAAGTTCGCGAGAATTCCAGCGAGCTCCAAGCCGTCGAGACCCGGCATGTTGATATCGAGAAATACAGCATCGACGACGGGTGCGGACGGGCCCGGTTGCTGCTGTAGCCGTCGCAGCGCCGTGGTTGCGTCCGAAGCCGTGTAGACCTGGCCGACGACATCCTGCCTGCTCAGCAGGTATGCAATCTCATCGAGCGCAGGTTTCTCATCGTCGACTGCGAGCACAGTCAGACGGGGGTGTGCCGGGGCGTCGGGGGTGGGAGTCATGGCCGCCGCTCATGTTGCCAGATGAAGGTCACGCTCGAATACCTGCTTTGAACTTCGGCACCCGCATGCTCACCTTCGTACCCGACCCCGGCGCGGTGTCCACGACGAGGCCGTAGTCGTTGCCGAAAGCAGCACGCAACCTATCGTCGACGTTCGACAACCCGACGTGAGCGTGGGTCGACCCTTCGGAGTCGGTGCTCGGGAAGCCTGCGCGCAGCAGTTCCGGATCCATCCCGACACCGTCGTCCTCGACGCTGATCAAACAGTCGGTGCCCTCGTCGGCCGCCACGATCGTGATGCTGCCGCCGCCGGGGTGGCCGGCGAGCCCGTGCCGCACGGCGTTCTCCACCAGCGGCTGCAGTGCCAGGAACGGCAACGCGACGCCCAGCACCTCGGGAGCTACCTGCAGAGTCACCTGGAGCGCATCACCGAAGCGCGCGCGTTCGAGCGTCAGATACCGGTCGATGTTGCGCAACTCGTCGGCGAGGACGGTGAACTCTCCTGCGGTGCGGAACGAGTATCGCGTGAAGTCGGCGAACTCGAGTACCAGTTCACGTGCCCGATCCGGATCCGTTCGCACGAACGAGGCGATGGTGCCGAGGGCGTTGTAGATGAAATGTGGGCTGATCTGCGCTCGCAGTGCCCGTACCTCGGCACGATCCAGCCTGGCGCGGGATGCGTCGAGTTCGGCGAGTTCGATCTGGCCACACGTATAGCGCGCGACCTCGGCGATAGCGCCGAGCATGCCGGGCCCCGGCACGTTCGTCGTCACAGCACCGAGAACACCGACCACCCCGACGTCCTCGATCAGCAAGGGCTGGGCGATCAACGCACGTACCGCGTGGTCCCCGCCGAGCGGATACGCCAACAGCACCCGCCGCTCACCGTCGATCGCGCGTCGAGCAGCGTGGTGAAAGAGCTCCGACAGCTCGTCGTAGGGGCCGTTCCAGGTCAACAGCTCGCCGTCCGAATCGCTCACCCCGAGTGCGTCGGTCCCGGTCAGTGCACGCAGATGAGGGGCGGCCTCGGCTGCGGATTCCGCGCTCAGTCCCTGCCGAAGTGGCCGTGCCGCGAGTGAGGCAGTGTGCAACGTCGAATGGACTGCCCGCTCCTCCGGCGTCGTCAGTGCGCGGCGGCCGCGCAGACTGATCACGGCGATGGGGACGACCGCGAACGCCACGATCACGGCGAACCACATGAGCGCAGAACTCACTCCGGTTGCCGCTCCGCGTCGAGTTGGGTGACGAGTGCTCGTGGTGCGACGGTGCGATAGGCATCCTCGACGATATCGGCGATCTGCTCCCAGTCCTGTTCGACGTCGAGGTACACCCCGATCCAGCCGCGACCCCCGACGTACGGTGGATCGTAGAACCGGCTCCCATCACGAGAGATCCAATCCTGTTGCGCCCCTCCAGGTGCTGCGGCCACGAACCCGATCCGGTCGTCGTGATGATGGTCGGCGAACATGACGAATTGCGGTGACTTACGGACGAACCATGCAGGTTCGCCGTGACTGACTCGTTCGGTTGCCTCCGGCAATGCCATGCACAGCGCGCGCAACATCAGCAGTAGCTCGGTGGCCTCTGGTGTCGGTCGATCGAGCATTCTTCAGCCTCCCTGGCAGGTATCGCGTGCAGGTTGTCCCGCGAGACGACCGCTGAGCCACTCGACTGCGTCGTTCGTCGCGCCTTGATCGGAATGACCCTGGTCCGGCGATCGACGAAGCTCGACGACGTCACCCATCGAGCATGCCTGTGTGACGGCGTCCTGTGTCCATTTCGGGTCGATCAGTTGATCCTGCTCGCCGACGACGACCAACAGCGGGACAGCAGTCGGGGTTCGTGGCAGTGCTACCGAATGCAGCCAGTCGACCATCGTGATGCGTGCGGTCTCGGTAGTGGGCTTCGCGTCGTCCGGCATCAAACGCGTTGCTGCTTCCGCCTTCTGGAAACCGAGCAGGTCCGTGCACGCCGTCAGGGCCCGCTGATCTGTGACCAGGGCGCCGTTGATGTAGTCCGAGTCGGAAATGTCCGGCTGCTGTGAGCGGAGCCCGTCCACCAGAAAAGGGACCAACAGCATTTGAGCAAGAGTGTTCGACGCGCCGATATCGAACATGGGGGCGAGATCGACCGCGGGCGAGAGCGCAGCACTGCCGACGAGATCGAGACCGTCGCCGTAGTCCGTGCGCTCGGCAGCGGCCCACACTGCTTGTCCGCCTTGCGAGTTGCCGACGGCACCCCACCTGGTTCCGGCATCGGGCACGACATTACGGGCCGCTCGGACGGCATCGATGATGTTGTGGGCCGCTGCATCGGGATCGAGATAGGGATGCCCCCCCGGCGTGCCGAGTCCTTCGTAATCGGTCACCGTGACCACCATGCCGCGTTCGAGGAACGGCGCTACCGTGCCGATGGTGCCCAACAGGTTCGGGTAGAGCGAGGGCGCGCATTCATCCGTCACACCCGTCGTGCCGTGCCCGACGGACACGATCGGCCAACCGCCTTCGGGTGGGGCACCCTTCGGCACGAACACCACTCCCGATACCTCGGTACCGGTATCACCTGTTCGCGATGTCGACCGGTACACGACGCGGGTGGCGGTGGCACCGAGGACGCGGACCGCCAGATCGGTGTGTCCCATCTCGAGTGCGGAAACGATCGAACCACGCTCGTCGCCTACGGGTGCAGCAGGAACGGGAGCGTGAGCGGGTGGGAGTGTCACCGCCTGGGGCTGGGCGCAGGCAGTCAGGGTCAGCACCGAAAGGACCAGCGCCGAGAAGGAAGCCGCTATCGTCTTGCGCATCTACCTGCTCCTCTTTCGCCGGTGAGAATCGCCATCATCCGGGACGGCAGCCCGAGCTTGCGGCCGACTGCGATCGCAGCCACCGCATCGGGCGGGGCGACGACGGCGCCGAGCACGAGCGCCGCTCCGAGCGTTAATTCGGGAACCAGCCAGTTGGCGAAGTAGCCGACGGCAAAGGTCGTGACGAGAACCATCACGATCCCCAGCCGAAGAATGTGCGCAAGGTTCTTACGGAAACTGACGAACGAGAAGTTCAGTGCCGCCGAATACAGCAGCGGCGGCAGTACGACCCCGAGGATCAGATCCGGCGCGAGCGTCACATGCGGCACACCCGGGATGAACGATGCAACGGAGCCCACTGCAACCAGCACCAGCGGAACCTGTAGATCGAGACGCTTGGCGAACCCAGCGACCGCGACAGCGGCGATGACGACGAGAAGCAGGATGGGTCCGTCCACAGCTAGATTGTGCCGTCCACCGAGCGCGAACCCATTACTTGTCCGGAATGGCGTTCTTTGCGGCTTCCTGGACCTTGCTGACCTGCTCGGCGTACTTTCCGCCGGTCTTCTTGTCGACGAAGTCTCCTGCTTTGTCCACGGCCTGCTCGATCTTGTCCGAATTCTCGGCGGCGGCTTTCTGCCCCTTACCGATGAGGCCCTTCAACGAATCTGCAAAACTCATGACCGCTCCTTTTCGTACGTGGACAGGCAACAAGACTACGTCGATCCGCCCACCGGCATGGCACCGAACAATCGGCGCTTTTCACCGTGCAGAGCGGCACTGATCCACCACGCGGCCTCGACCGCGACGATACCCACGGCCCCGATGACGATCGCCGACGTGGTCATAGCGACATTCGACGGGTCGAGTTTGAAGAACGTGCGGCAGAACGGAATGGTGAACAGCAGTAGGTAGCCGACAACCGATCCCGTGAGCAACGCGATCTTCCACCACACGTACGGTCTGGCGACGACCGCGAGCACCCATAACGCGATCATGATCAAGGTGATCAATGCTGTAGTACTGGCCTGGATGGTTTGCGCTTCGGTGGCGTCGGCGCCCTGGTAGGCGAGCAGATACGACACGAACGTTGCGACACCGACGATCACGCCAGAGGGAATCGCCAAGCGCATCACACGGGATACGAAGCCTGTTCGGGCACGTTCGTTGTTGGGTGCGAGCGAGAGAACGAATGCCGGAATACCGATCGTGAACCAGGCCGCGATGGTCACGTGCCGCGGGAGGAACGGATACGGAATCGGTTCGAAATGGAAGATTTGCGACAACACCCCGGTCAGCCCGATGAGGAACGCCAGCAACACCGAGTAGACGGTCTTGGTCAGAAACAGGTTCGATACGCGCTCGATGTTGCCGATCACCCTGCGGCCTTCGCCGACCACATACGGCAGTGTCGCGAACTTGTTGTCCAATAACACGATCTGCGCGACGGCCCGAGTTGCCGCGCTACCCGAACCCATGGCCACACCGATGTCGGCATCCTTGAGTGCGAGCACGTCGTTGACTCCGTCACCGGTCATCGCGACGGTGTGCCCGCGCGACTGCAGCGCGCCGACCATCGCTCGTTTCTGATCCGGCCGCACCCGTCCGAAAGTCGTCGAATTCTCGACGGTGTCGGCCAACTCTTCCGAATTCTCCGGCAGATCGCGTCCGTCGATCGGCGAACTCGTCAGACCGAGCGAACTGGCGACAGCTCCGACCGAGACCGCGTTGTCACCGGAGATGACCTTGACGACAACGGACTGGCTTGCGAAGAATTCGAGCGTTTCGCGGGCATCGGTGCGCACTTTCTGCTCGAGAACGATCAGTGCGCGGGGCGTCACCTCGGCCGGGGCGGAGGGGTCGTCGACGGGGAGGTTGCTGCTGGCCAACAACAGGACCCGCAGACCGGCCGATCCGGCTTCCTCGGCCGCCCGCGCGGTGTCCGATTCCGGGTCGAGCAGGACATCCGGCGCACCGAGCAGCCAATCCCCGTGCTCGCCGTAAGACAATCCGCTCCACTTCTTTGCCGAGGAGAACGGAGCCACCGCGGTTTGCGTCCAACCGGGAGCGTCGGGGTACGCCTCGGCAATGGCGAGCACGCTCGAGTTCGGCCGCGGATCGTCGTTCGCCAGCGCAGCGAGAACCGGCGGCAGGACCTCGGCATCACCTGGATCGACAACCCGCAGTTCGGCCAGCCGCATACCGTTCTCGGTGAGCGTTCCGGTCTTGTCAGCGCACACCACATCCACGCGCGCGAGACCCTCGATCGCGGGCAGTTCCTGCACGAGACATTGCCGCCGGCCGAGTCGGACCACTCCGACGGCGAAGGCGATCGAGGTCATCAGCACCAGACCCTCGGGAACCATCGGAACCAACGCCGCGACCATGCCGTTCAGCGCAGGCCCGAGAGACTGTCCGCTCGAGAACAACTGGTTGTAGATGATCAGGGCGCCCGCCGGAATCATCAGATAGGTGATGAACTTCAAAATCTTGTCGATGCCGCTACGCAGTTCGGAATGTACGAGCGTGAACTTGCTGGCCTCGTCGGCAAGCTTGACGGCATAGGCATCGTGACCGACCTTCGTCGCCCGGTACGCACCACTCCCCGCGACGACGAAACTCCCCGACAACACCTCGCCGTCGACCTGCTTGTGAACGGTGTCGGCCTCACCGGTCAGCAGCGATTCGTCGATCTCGAGACTGTCCGATTCGATCGCCACCCCGTCCACGACGATCTGATCACCCGAACCCAGTTCGATGATGTCACCGAGTACCACCTCGTCCGGCGCGACTTCCCTGGCCTCACCATCACGCCTGACCACCGGTTTGCTCTGCCCGACGATCGCAAGCGCGTCGAGAGTTCTCTTGGCTCGAATCTCCTGAATGATGCCGATACCGCTGTTCGCGACGATCAGCAGCCCGAACATGCCGTCGATGATCGAACCCGTCGACAGCACGATGGCCAGCAGGACACCCAGAATTGCGTTGATGCGGGTGAAGACGTTGCCACGCACGATTTCCTTGACAGACCGGCTTGCGCGGGCCGGGACGTCGTTGGACTTGCCCTCGGATCGAAGTGTGGCCACCTCTACTTCGGTGAGTCCGTTCTCCCGCTGAGCGTCCGTTTCGATCGACATGGCAGTAAGACTAGGCCGTCGATCAGCCCAGCCGAGCCCACCAACGGTCGTCGGCCGACCCTCGCGCGAGGTCTACCCGTTGGCCAGGCATCGGTACCGCAACCTTCACGTCCGACTGCTCGGCTGCCGCAGTCAATCGGACGATCGGCTCCGACCACGGATGGAACGCCAAATTGAATGTCGCCCAATGCACGGGGACCAGAACGTCGCCGCCGAGGTCGCCGTGAGCGCGCACCGCTTCCTCGGGATTCATGTGAATGTCCGCCCAGCGTGGGTCGTAGGCCCCGACGGGTAACAACGTGAGATCGAAGGGGCCGTACTTGGCGCCGATCTCGGCGAATTTAGTGGTGTAGCCGGTGTCGCCGCCGAAGAAGACGCGGTGCGAGGCGCCGGCGAAAGCCCACGACGCCCACTGCGTCAGATCCCGCCTGAGCCCACGTCCCGAGAAGTGCCGCGCCTCGGTGCACGTGATCGTCAGTCCGGCAACCTCGGTCTGCTCGTCCCAGTCCAGCTCGATAATTCGGTCCTGAGGAATTCGCCACCGAAGAAGGTGAGCGCCGATCCCGAGCGGTACGACGAACGGTGCATCGTGCAGTCCCGCCAACTGCTGCACGGTCGCCTTGTCGAGATGGTCGTAATGATCGTGGGAAATGACGATCACATCGACACGTGGCAACGCATCGAGCGGCGCAGGGCTCGGATGCAATCGCGCGGGTCCGACGACCGTGGACGGAGATACCCGGTTGCTCCACACTGGATCGGCCAGTACCCGGACCCCGTCGACCTCGATGAGGACGCTCGAATGCCCGTACCAGGTCACCGCGATATCGCCGGCATCGACGGGAGCGATCAGCGGGGCGAGCGGCACCGGACGGCTCGGCCGCCCCTGCGACCGACCGCGCAGCAGCGACCGCAGGATCGACTCGTCACCACCGCCGGTGAAGCTGGAACTCGGCTCGGAGTTGTGGAAACGTCGATCACGATAGCGAGAGGAGCCCGCCGCATACGGCGCGATCTTGGCGGTTCCGGCTCCAAGCTGTGCTGGCAAACCCCAGGCAGCCCTGGTCAGCCATGCCGCGCCGGCAGCTGCGAGCGCGATCGGCACTATCGTTTTCTTCGTCACCGCACCACAGTAGGTCAGCCGCGAGTCGCGCGAGGTGCGGCCGGCTCACCATATGCGCACAGAAGTAGCCTTGCACTAGAATATTCGGCGACCGTTTGCCCTAGAAGGAGATCTCACTTACCCATGACCACGGAACAGCGGACCACGGAACAGCGGGAATTTCAGGCGGAGACGCGACAACTCCTCGACTTGATGGTTCACTCCATCTACTCCAACAAGGACAGCTTTCTACGCGAGCTGATTTCCAACTCCTCCGATGCACTCGACAAGCTGCGCCTCGAGTCGTATCAGAACAAAGACCTCGACGTCGATGTCTCCGATCTGCACATCGAACTCGACATCGACAAACAGGCACGCACACTCACCATCCGCGACAACGGCATCGGCATGTCGCGTGCGGAGGTCATCGACCTCATCGGCACGCTCGCCAAGTCCGGCACCGCAGAAGTACGCAAGAAGCTCAAGGAAGCCAAGGATGCAGCTGCCTCCGAGGAGCTGATCGGACAGTTCGGTATCGGCTTCTACTCCACGTTCATGGTCGCCGAGAAGGTGACGCTGCTGACGCGCCGGGCCGGCGAGGCCACGGCAACCCAGTGGGAGTCCACCGGCGAGGGCACCTACGAGATCAGTGACGTCGAGGACGCCCCTCAGGGCAGCTCGGTGACTCTGCACCTCAAGCCTGCGGACGAGGAGGATCATCTCCACGACTACGCAGACGAGCGCAAGGTCAAGGAACTCGTCAAGAAGTACTCCGACTTCATCGCCTGGCCCATCCGCATCGATGTGGAGAAGCGAGTCACCGGTCCGAAGGACGAGAACGGCGAGGGTGGCGAAGAGACCGTCACGATCGAGACGGAAACCGTCAACTCCCAGAAGGCACTGTGGACCCGCTCCAAGGACGAAGTGTCCGAAGAGGAGTACAAGGAGTTCTACAAGCATGTGAGCCACGCCTGGGACGAGCCACTCGAGGTCATCCCGTTCAAGGCCGAGGGCACCTTCGAATACCAAGCGCTGCTGTTCATTCCCTCGCAGGCACCGTTCGACTTGTTCATGCGCGAGGGCAAGACCGGCGTACACCTGTACGTCAAGCGCGTCTTCATCATGGACGACTGCGAAGAGTTGATGCCCGAGTACCTGCGTTTCGTTCGCGGTGTCGTCGACGCAGCCGATCTCTCGCTCAACGTCTCACGCGAAATCCTGCAGCAGGACAGGCAGATTCGTGCGATCCGTCGTCGCCTCACCCGTAAGGTGCTCGCGACGATCAAGGAAATACAGGCCGAGCAGCCCGAGAAGTACACGACCTTCTGGTCGCAGTTCGGTCGCGCGATCAAGGAAGGCCTGATCTCGGACTCGGACAACCGCGAAACCCTTTTGGGCATTTCGTCTTTCGCTTCCACGAATTCCGAGAACGGCGTCACGACGCTGACCGAATACGTCG
This sequence comes from Mycobacteriales bacterium, assembly GCA_038198705.1. Taxonomy (GTDB): domain Bacteria; phylum Actinomycetota; class Actinomycetes; order Mycobacteriales; family Mycobacteriaceae; genus Rhodococcoides. The sequence goes on along the minus strand of JBBPZN010000182.1, from coordinate 440 downwards.
ACCGCATGAAGGACGGCCAGGAGCAGATCTACTACATGACGGGCGAGTCCCGTTCGCAGATCGAAAGTTCCCCGCACATGGAGGCCTTCAAGGCTCGCGGCCTCGAAGTGCTGTTGCTGACCGACTCGGTCGACGAAGTGTGGGTCGGAAACGTCCCCGACTTCGACGGCAAGGAGTTCCAGTCGATCTCCAAGGGTGAGGTCGACCTGGACACCGAGGAGGGTCGCCTCGGTGGCCTCGACGCCGCCGCCCCCCTCGTCGCCGCGATCAAGGACCGCGAGCTGCGGTACCGGTACGCGGTCAACCTCGACCGGTGGCTCGGGTTCCTGGACGAGAAGTTCGTCGTCGGGCGGGTGTCGCGCGTCAGTCGCAACGGCGGTCCGCCCGGTGCCGGTGGTCCGGCGGCTGGTCCCACCCGCCGACCGCAGACCCGGGTCGAC
>JBBPZN010000181.1:0-5630 GCA_038198705.1 Mycobacteriales bacterium | reverse complement strand
TTACCGATGCCGAGGCGAGAACTGCCGAGTTGCGCAGCACTGTAGAGGGTCTCGGCCGCTAACCTACCGGTTCGATTATCGCCGTGATGGCGACGATATCGCCGGCCGGAATGTCGAAATGCTCGGTCACTGCCACCGACATACCGCCGTCGAACTCTAGGGAGAAACGTGCCACGACGCTGGTGCCCCATTCGCGAATCTCTATCTCGCCGATGGCGATGATCGGCGTATACTGGGCGCCGTTCTCGAGTTCGTCCCTGATGAATGCTCCGGTGTCACCGGTCTGCTGTCCGTTCTCCACACGACGACACCCGTCGGCGAGACGGACCTTGGTGGCATCGTGACTGAGCAGTGCCTTGATGTATTCACGTGCCATCGCGACGCGACCGGAATCCACCTCGCGCGTGGCATAGGTGGCAATTCCAGCCAGGAGTGATTGCGCAAGCTCCTGCCTGCAGATCAGCAAGTCCGGAAGATACGGGTGGGACTGGTTGTACCGCAACGGTGTTCCGTCGATACGCGAACAATGCAAACCCGCTGCGAGTGCGACGCCGACGGGCGCTGCCGAGTCCCACTCCCACTGGCCACCGGAATGCACGTAGGCGTCTACCTCCCCGCGCACGACTGCCATGGCTTTGGCACCTGCCGAACCCATGGTCACGACGTCGGCATCGACCGCGCGCGCGAGATCGTCCATGTAGTAGGGCGGCCGAGAGTCACTGACCACAAGCGTGGGCCTACCGGACGGCGGCGGCGGGCCGGTGACGTCGGCCGTCGAGTAGACGACGCCCAGCGCAGGCTGGGCAACTGCCGACGCTGTCATCCCCTGGTCTTTTTCCCACAGGCCCACGTGCACTGCCCAGTCGGTTCGACCCTTGATGCCGTATTCGCGGGAGCCGTCGAGTGGGTCGATGATCCAGACACGGGCTGCATCCAGCCTGCGGAGATCATCGGCCGACTCTTCGGAGAGCACTGCGTCGCCGGGGCGTTCGCCTGCCAATCGGCCCAGGATCAGCGCGTCGGCTTCGGTGTCGCCGAGCCTGCCTAGCTCACGCCCCTGGGTCGTTCGTCCTTCGCGTTCGCGAATGTCGAGCAGTAATCGGCCTGCGGACTCGGCGAGGTCGGCGGCGAATCGGGCATCGTCTTCGGCCGATTGTAGGGCGCTCACGATCCCAACAATTCCACAATCCGAGCGGCCTGTGTTGCCGGATCACCATCGGAGGCCGCCAACACCAATTCGGGGTGCTCGGGAGCTTCGTAAGGGTCGTCCACCCCGGTGAAACCGGTGATCTCACCGGCAATAGCCTTGGCGTACATACCTTTCGGGTCGCGCGCTGCGCAGACGTCGAACGGGGTGTCGACGAAGACCTCGAAGAAGGGCAGTCCGGCCTTCTCGTGCACTTTCCGCACCTCGTCGCGGTCTTCGCGGTACGGGCTGATGAGACAGGCGATCGCGACTACCCCGGCGTCGGCAATCAGTTGGGCGACGGCCCCCACTCGCCGTACGTTCTCGGTGCGGTCTGCTGCATCGAATCCGAGATCGGAATTGAGCCCGTGGCGTAGGTTGTCTCCGTCCAACCGATATGCCGGTCGTCCCGACGCCACCAGCAGTCGTTCCAGTTCCGCTGCCACGGTGGACTTTCCCGACGCAGACAAGCCGGTCAACCAGATCGTGGCGCCGAGCGTTGCACGTTCCTCGCGGGCGACCCGGGACGAATGCCAGACGACGTTCGCTGCCGACAACGTGGGGCCGGTGATCATCCCGGCGGCAACCGTGGCTCCGGACGACTCGTCGACGAGCAGGAAGCTGCCGGTGACTCGGTTGCGTCGGTACGGATCGAACAGGATCGGATTGTGCGTTCGAATCTGCACTCGACCGATGTCGTTGATACCCAACGATTGTGCAGCTTCGTCACGATGCAAGGTATTGACGTCGAGCCGATAGTCCAGTTTTTCCACCCGCGCGGGTGTCGACGCCGTGGTGTGCATCAGCACGTACCTGTCGTCGCGGCGCAGCTGTGCGCCCTCGGCGAGCCAACAGACCATGGCATCGAGCTCTGTTCCGACGAGCGGACGATTGTTGGGTCGGCACAGCATGTCCCCACGTCCGACGTCGACCTTGTCCTCGAGTTCGATACATACCGCCGACGGGGCGAACCCCTCGTCGACCGGCGTTCCGCCCGGTCCCCAGACCGCTGCAATTCTGGTGACGAATCCGGAGGGGAGCGCTACGACTTCGTCCCCGGGTTTGAACACTCCGCTGGCGACGGTGCCCGCGTACCCCCGGAAGTCGGCATGTTCACCGGAGCTGTGTTTCGGCCGAACTACATACTGGACCGGGAATCGGGCGTCGATGAGGTTGCGGTCGGAGGCAATGTGGACGTCCTCGAGGTGGTGCAGAAGCGAGCTCCCCTCGTACCAGGGCATCTGCGCGGTGCGATGAACAACGTTGTCCCCATCGATGGCCGACATCGGTACGAACGTGAGGTCGGGTACTTCGAGTTTCATCGCGAACTCGCGGAACTCCGCTTTGATCTCTTCGTACCGAGCGCACGAATAGTCGACGAGATCCATCTTGTTGATGCACAACACGAGATGTCGGATACCGAGCAAGGACGAGAGAAACGCATGTCGCTTCGTCTGTTCGAGGATCCCGTGACGGGCATCGACGAGTATCAGCGCAAGATCGGCGGTCGACGCTCCGGTGACCATGTTCCTGGTGTACTGCTGGTGCCCTGGCGTATCGGCGATGATGAATTTTCTTCTCGGCGTGGAGAAGTAGCGATATGCGACGTCGATCGTGATGCCCTGTTCCCGCTCGGCGCGCAGCCCGTCGGTGAGCAGTGCGAGATCGACTGTGTCGCCGCCACGTTCACGACTGGTCTTCTCCACGGCCTCCAACTGATCCTCGAAGATCGCTTTCGAGTCGTAGAGGAGCCGACCGATGAGAGTCGATTTGCCGTCGTCGACGCTTCCCGCCGTAGCTACTCGAAGCAGTTGCGACATCAGAAGTACCCTTCCTTCTTGCGGTCTTCCATTCCGGCCTCCGATATACGGTCGTCAGCCCGTGTCGCGCCGCGCTCGGTCATTCTGCTGGCGGCGACTTCCTGTACGACGTCGTGCGCATCGGCGGCCGAGGACTGCACACACCCGGTGCAGGTCGCGTCGCCGACGGTACGAAAGCGGACAGTCTCCTCGAAGGGTTCTTCGCCGGGCAGCACCGGTACGAATTTCGAGACTGCCAGGAGCATCCCGGCTCGCGGCACGACCGTGCGATTGTGCGCGTAATAGATGTGTGGGAGTTCGATCTGCTCTGCCTCGATGTACTGCCAGATGTCGAGTTCGGTCCAGTTCGACAGCGGGAACACCCGGAAGTGCTCGCCGCGCCGGTGACGGCCGTTGTACAACTGCCACAATTCCGGGCGCTGGCGACGCGGATCCCACTGGCCATGTTCGTCACGAAAGCTGAAGACACGCTCTTTGGCACGCGCCTTCTCCTCGTCCCGACGGGCACCACCGAACACGGCGTCGAACGAGTTCTCGGCTATCGCACGTAGCAGCGTCGCGGTCTGGAGTCGGTTTCGACTGGCCCCCGGCCCGCTCTCCTCGATCGAGCGTCCGGAGTCGATGTCGTCCTGCACGCTGGCCACGGTCAGGTTGACGCCGAAATGCTCGACCGCGCGGTCGCGGAAGGACAGGACCTCGTCGAAGTTGTGGCCGGTGTCGATGTGCATGACGGAGAACGGGAGTCGGGCGGGCCAGAAGGCTTTGGCTGCCACATGGAGCATCACCACCGAGTCCTTGCCACCGGAGAACAGCAGCACCGGACGTTCGGCGGTGGCGGCGACTTCACGGAAGATATGGACGGCTTCCGCTTCGAGCGCAGCAAGGTGCGTGAGTTCGTACGAGGTCGACATATGTGAAGTCCTCCGATCACAACGCATCGGTCCATATTTGGACCGGTGCGGTTCAAATCCGTGTTCGAAGAATAGAACGTGTTTCAATATTGGTCAACGGGTCGGTGCACGACCGCCCACTTCTGCCGTGATCGCCCCGGCGGCAGCAGTGAGTGCTTGCCCACGCTCGGCAATGTCCTCGCCCGAGATCGACGCTCCGACATGCAGAGTCAGCACCAACGACTGATGACCTTGCCCGTCGTACGTCGGGGCGGCGATGACACTGACCTCGTGCGTAGCGTCGGCACCAGCCTCCTCCGCGCCCAGGTACACCCGCTCACCCAGGCCGGAGACCATCTCACCGAGGAGTTCGCGGACCTCTCCCGGAAGATCGTGTGCGGCAACACCCGCCATGACGGTGTGCAACCGCTGCCCCACAGCCGTCAACGTCTCGACGAGATACCCGGTTCTACGGCACTCGTCGACCACGCGGCGAAGATGCGCGACGTCCATCCGGACCGGCAATGTCGGTTCACGACCAAGCCACGAATCGAGTCGCGCGTCGGTATCCCACAGGACATACATGAGGCCTACCGGCGGCGCGAACGGATAAACCTGCCCCACCTTCACGGCAGCCTGCCGCCCGTCGGGGCAGGTCAACTCGAGGACCGTGATGCGATCGCCGACCACGCCCGAAGCCGTGCACGTCGTGTCGTATCGCGCGCTGAGCGCTTCGAGGTGTGTGCGCGCGAGCGGGCCTACCGCAAATCCCTGCTGCGCCGCACGTCCGGCGGCGATCAGCGCGGGACCGAGGCCGTAGGTGACCGAAACAGGGTCGCGAACCAGGTATCCAGCGCTGACCAGCGACGTCAGGATGCCCAGGCAGGTGGGCTTACTCAGACCGAGTTCACGGGCCAGCGCCGAGAGTCCGAATCGTCGGTCACTCCTGGCAACCATGAAGTCCAGGACCGCGACGACGCGGTCTGTGGGGGGCGAGTTGCGACTGGTCATTGACCCTTCCTAGAACACGTTCTATTGTCGATACAGAACTCGTTCTACCACATCGGTACATATTTGTACCACTAAGCACGAGGAGATGGGTGTGCTCACCGATTCACTCGCAGAAGCAATCGCAGCGGCCGAGAAGATTATCGAAGACGCTCCGCACATACGAACAGAACAGGACCTGCTCGAGGGATACGACTACCTCGCCGGCAGCATCCGCGCATCCATCCAGATGGCCTGGGCGTACGACAAGGACTTTCCGTTTTTCGCGAGCTCGACAGGCCCGTACACGAAGATGGGCCTGGACAACCCCGACACGCTCTACTTTCACGCCAACATTCGTGACGATGCGGAATACGTCGTACGCGGAACACGAGGCAACACAACCGATCTCAGCTTCCAGATACTCAAGGGCGACTACTCCCCCGTCGATGTCCCGGATAGCTTGACCGCCTTCGATGATCGCTCGATCGACATCGCCGACGACGGATCGTTCGAAGTACACTTCGGTCGTCCTTCCGACCTCCCCAACCACTTCACCCTCGGCGAGGGTTCCTCGATGCTGGTCGTCCGCGAGGTGTACAACGACTGGTCTGCGACCCGTGGCACGCTCACCATCCATCGAGCAGGCACCGCAGGGGAATCACCCGCAGCGCCCACGAAAGAGTCCGTGGCGAAACGCTATTCCATCGCAGGCAAGATGCTCCTCGGCCGCATCCACACCTTTTT
>JBBPZN010000180.1:0-2527 GCA_038198705.1 Mycobacteriales bacterium | reverse complement strand
CTGGATTAGAGCGCGGGGTGCGCCCGATCGGGGATTGATCGACATGGATGACCTTGTCGACAGCCTCGACACCTTCGATTGTGCGATGCCGACCGGGAATCGTACGGGCCTTGTAGATCTGACGCGCCAAAGATGTATAGAGGATGTCATTAACGAGGGTCGATTTGCCCGATCCGGACACCCCCGTGACCGCGACGAACAGGCCCAGTGGGAACGCGACGTCGATGTCCTGCAGATTATGTTCCTTGGCGCCGCGCACGACGAGCTCGTGTCCCTCGACTCGTGGCCGCCGTTGTGCTGGCAGTGGTATCTGCTTGCGGCCGGATAAATATTGCCCGGTCAGGGATTCCTCATTGTCCAGGAGTTCCTTGACCTCCCCAGAGACAATTACCCGCCCGCCATGCTCGCCGGCCCCCGGACCGATGTCGACGACCCAATCGGCCGCCCGAATCGTGTCCTCATCATGTTCGACGACGATTAACGTGTTGCCGAGGTCGCGCAGGCGTAAGAGCGTCTCGATCAGCCGGTGATTGTCGCGCTGGTGGAGTCCGATCGACGGCTCGTCAAGGACATATAAAACACCCACCAAGCCCGCACCGATCTGCGTAGCGAGCCGAATACGCTGTGCCTCACCGCCGGACAACGACCCGGAGTTGCGATCGAGCGTCAGGTAGTCGAGTCCAACATCGAGCAGGAACCGGAGCCGCTCATGAATTTCCTTGATGACCCGCTCACCGATCTGAAGTTCACGATCGGTCATCTCAAGGTCCTGCAGGAACAGATCAGCGTCACGGATCGAGAGGGCGCACACCTCAGCGATGTTCTTGGGTCCCTGCGTTGCCGAGTTCAATTGGACTGCGAGGATCACCGGCTTGAGTCGCGTGCCGCCGCAGGTCGGGCAGGGCACATTGCGCATGAATCCCTCCAACCGTTCACGGCTGGTGTCTGATTCGGTCTCGGCGTGCCGGCGTTCGAGATAAGGAATCGCGCCCTCGAATGCGGTGTAGTAGGAGCGCTCACGGCCATAACGATTTTTGTAGCGAACATGAACCTTGGTTGCATGGCCGTGCAGGACGGCATCCTGGCCTTCCACGTCAAGCGATTCGAAGGGTTGATCCATCGTGAAGCCGAGTTCGGTACCAAGTGCTTCCAGCAGCCGGGCAAAATATTCCGAAACCTGGGCTGAAGCCCACGGCGAGACCGCACCCTCGCGGAGGCTCTTCTTCGGATCGGGAACAATCAGCTCAGGATCGACTTCAAGCCGGTTTCCCAGCCCGTGACAGTCGGTGCAGGCACCAAATGGCGCGTTGAAAGAGAATGAGCGCGGCTCAAGTTCGTCGACCGCGAGCGGATGGTCGTTCGGGCAGGCCAACTTCTCCGAGAACCGCCGCGTACGGTTGGGATCATTATCCGGCAAATCGACAAAATCAAAGATAACCAGACCATCGGCGAGGCCGAGCGCGGTCTCGACCGATTCGGTCAGACGCTGTTTGGAGCTGTCTTTGACCGTCAGTCGATCCACAACGACATCGATCGTGTGCTTCTTCTGTTTGGCCAGTTTAGGTGGCTCATCGGACAGATTATGGGGCTCGCCGTCAACGATCGAACGGCTAAAACCTTGCGTTTGAAGTTGGGCGAACAGTTCGAGGTATTCGCCTTTCCGGCCCCGGATGATGGGCGCCAGCAGCTGAAATTTGGTGCCCTCCTCCAATGCCATAATTCGGTCGACGAGCTGTTGCGGCGTCTGCCGTGCGATCGGCTCGCCGCAGACGGGGCAATGTGGCCGGCCAGCACGCGCATACAGCAGACGGAGGTAGTCGTAGACCTCCGTGATCGTGCCGACGGTCGAACGGGGGTTCTTGGAAGTAGACTTTTGGTCGATCGACACTGCCGGGGACAGCCCCTCGATGAAGTCGACGTCGGGCTTGTCCATCTGGCCTAGAAACTGGCGCGCATAGGCTGATAAGGACTCCACGTAGCGGCGCTGGCCCTCAGCGAAAATCGTGTCGAACGCCAGACTCGACTTGCCAGAGCCGGAGAGACCGGTGAAGACAATCATGGCGTCTCTTGGCAGGTCAAGCGAGACATTCTTGAGGTTGTGCTCGCGGGCGCCCCGGATGATCAGTTGCTCAGCCACTACGGTTCCTCGACGTTTCGATGATGTTCGAACAAGTGTTCGCTATTCTATCGCGGCGGGCAAGGCGGCGCACCGTAGGATCGGCGCATGACGACATACACAGGCGATGTGACCGTAGGCGGCCCTGCTCAGACACGGGTGGCCGGCGACCTAAGTATTACCAAGGTTGCCGTCGGCCCGATGAACAACAACGCATATTTGCTGCGTTGCACGTTGACCGGCCAGCAAGCATTGATCGACGCAGCCAATGACGCTGAGACGTTACTGACGTTGATCGGCACCGATGGCATCGCGAAAATCATCACCACGCATCAGCATTTCGATCACACGCAGGCACTCGAAGCAGTCGTTGCCGCTACCCGCGCCGAAACCATTGCCGGCACCGAAGAT
>JBBPZN010000179.1:0-23167 GCA_038198705.1 Mycobacteriales bacterium | reverse complement strand
GGGCGCCGTTAGCAGTTCTCCACGGACCTCATGCTTGACAGATGAGAGACTGCTACCGGAGGCATTTGTTCGTTGCTACATCGGGGGTAAGAGACCCAGCGAAATCAAATCGTCCAGCAACTGTCGTATGTTGCCGGTGTCGAACGAGAGGAAAGCGCGCTCGGTCTCGATCGCGGCGACGTGCTGGGCCAGCACCTCGGGGTCACGCAACGCGAGGATGGTAGCCAGATCCGAGGCCTTGGCGCCGCTGTGCGCAGCCTGTGCGGCCAGTAGGACGTTTAGGTAGCCGTGCTGTTCGAACCCTGTGTCAGCGTTGGTATTTCGAATCGCGTGGTCAAGTCCCGCGACAGCCTTGAAGGAGATTTCACGTCGCGCAGCCTCGTGGATGGCAGCGGCCAGTTCCTGCTCGCCAGGATATGCGTCCGCGGTGACGCCGCCGGTACGGAACGTGGCGTGGTAGCCACGCTCGTCCACGGCGTCGAACACCTCGGCTCGATGTTGTCCGCGCGGGATCTCGACGTAGACGTCGATGGCAGGGTCGACGGCACCCAGTGCGGTGATGTCGGTCCCGTCCGGCAGCGCCACCTCGATCGTGGCGACGGTCAGATTCGACTTCGCATACATCCGATCGAGCGCGGCCTCGACTGTGGCGGGGCCACCCGACGCGATCAGCGATATCGACAGTGGCTCGGTCACGTAGGTGAGTTCGTCGAGACGGGGGATAGGGATCATCAACGGGCCGACGAGGTCCGAGAATGCGGCGTCTCTATACGAAAGATGCTGCTCGACGGCGGAATCGAGCGGAGTGTCGCCGGACTGGAGGAGAGTAGCGTCGTCGCACAGTCCTCGGAACAATCTCGGTATCACTTCATCTCACCCGACTGCAGTTATCGGGTGCGGTGATGCGCAACGCCGAGTCGCGTTCGGTCGATCGGTCGGGTTCCGCGGAGTCGGTCACCGTCCAACTGTAGCGACTGCAGCGACTGCAGCGCAGTGGTCCACATATTCAGGTCGTCGAGCCGTTCATCGGGTCGGTGCCGTGCAGGTCGATGTCGAAACCGAAGTATGTCGGTCGGCTCGAGTAGGGTCGAGTAACCGTCCGTGCAGTGAGCGATCGCAGAAGGAGACATTTCAGTGGTGCTGAGGCTATATCGCGCCACCCGCGGGGATTCGCTCGCAACGGCACTGGCTGAGGTGATGTCCAGCCCTCTAGCCGATTCCTTTGCAGCCGAGGTGATTTCGGTCCCCGCGAAGGGCGTCGAGCGTTGGCTGACTCAGCGTCTGTCGATGTCGCTGGGTGGGGCATCGGCCGACGGTATCGGCGCCAATATCGAGTTTCCTTCGCCGACCCGCCTCGTCGAGAACGCGCGATCGGCGGCCCTCGGACGCGATCCCCTCCTGGAACCGTGGTCACCAGGACGCGTCCTGTGGACGACGCTCGACGTCATCGACGACTCGCTGACCGAACAGTGGTGCGCGGTGCTCGCCAAACACCTCGGCAACGGAACGGAAGAACACCGGGCCGGACGTAGATGGTCCACGGCAGCCCACCTGTCCGAACTCTTCCGGACTTACGCCGCGGACCGTCCGTCGATGATCGTCGACTGGTCGGCAGGTATCGACAGTGATGGCGTCGGCGGCACTTTGGCCGAGGACCTGCGCTGGCAGGCCGAACTGTGGCGTGCGGTACGCGCCCGCATCGGACACTCGAGTCCTGCCGAGCTTCTCGACGATGCATGTGCAGCCATCCGCGCCGACCGGTCGATACTCGACCTCCCCGAACGGGTGTCGATATTCGGTGCCACGAGACTGACAACCGATCAACTGCAGGTGATAGCCGCGATCGCCGAACATCGCGACGTGCACGTGTGGCTGCCTCATCCCAGTGATCGAATGTGGACACAGCGCGTCGACCAGCAACGCGTCAGCAGGCGATCCGAGGACCGATCTGCGGTGACGATCGAACACCCGCTGCTCGCCGGCCTCGCTCGAGACGTACGTGAACTGCAGATGCGACTCCTCGGACTCGGTGGCGACCTCGTCGATACGGTCGAACCGAGCGTGGGCTTTCCCCACACGTTGCTCGGTCGAGTGCAGGACGACATCTCGAACAACAGACTCCCGACCAGAACCGCCGAACCGGACGGCACCGTCGCCGTCCACGCGTGTCACGGTGCTCCACGTCAAGTCGAGGTCTTACGGGAGACCCTGCTGCACCTGTTCGACGAGGATCCGACGCTCGAACCCCGCGACGTGCTGGTCATGTGCCCCGACGTCGAGACCTATGCGCCGCTGATCAGAGCGACTTTCGGACAGGGTGGGCTGGCACATCCCGGTCACGCCCTTCGCGTCCGGCTGGCCGACCGGGGGCTACGGCAGACCAATCCGCTTCTCGCCGTGATCGCAACCTTGCTCGATCTTGCAGTAGGACGAGTGACTGCCAGTCAGCTTCTCGACCTCGTCGCCGCAGACCCGGTTCGCGTTCGGTTCGGCTTCTCCGATGACGACGTGGAACGCCTCCGTGAATGGACTCAGGTATCGGGAGCTCGTTGGGGAATCAACTCCCGTCAACGCGAAAGCTTCGGCCTCGGCGGCTTCAGGCAGAACACGTTCAACAGCGCGGTCGACCGTCTGTTGTTGGGCGTAGCTGCCGACGAAACCGCCCACGAGTGGCTCGATCTGGCGCTGCCGGTCGACGACGTGGACGGCAATGACATCGACCTGACCGGTCGGTTCGCGGAGTTCATCGATCGACTTGCGGTCACTTTGCGGGACCTACAAGGACCTCAGCGCACGGCAGAATGGCGCCACGCGCTCGTTCGAGCGCTCGATCTGCTCGCGGAGGTTGCTCCATCCGATACGTGGCAACGCGCGCAAGCACTACGCGAACTCGTCGAGTCCACCGAGCACGGCGAAAATTCGGTCATCCGGTTGGCCGACGTGCGAGCAATGCTTACTCGGGCTCTTGCCGGTCGGCCTTCGCGAGCCAACTTCCGTACCGGCGAGCTGACGGTCTGCACCATGGTTCCGATGAGGTCCGTTCCGCATCGGATCGTGGTGCTACTCGGCCTCGACGACGAAGTATTTCCACGAGCGGGCAGTGTCGATGGCGACAACGTCCTTTCCCGTGATCCGGCCCCCGGCGAGCGTGACGTCCGTAGTGAGGACCGTCAATTACTTCTCGACGCAGTGATGTCGGCAGGGGAGAAGTTGCTGTTGTTCTACACGGGTGCAGACCCGGTGTCCGGTTCCGTGAAGCCACCGGCAATTCCGCTCACCGAACTTCTCGACGTGGTTGCGGCAACTGCAGGAGCCGGTGTGGTCACTCGACATCCCTTGCAGCCCTTCGACTCTCGAAACTTCGATCGGCGGGATCCGTTGAGCTACGACAAGTCCTCGCTGGACGGCGCGCGAGCGAGTCAACGCGAACCTGTCGTGCCACCACCCTTTCTCGCCTCGGCGCTCCCGACACGAGGCGACGGTGACGTGGCTCTAGGCGATCTTGTCGCCTTCCTCGAGCATCCCATTGCCGCATTTCTCAAACAGCGCATGGGCATTCGCGTGCCGGAGATCGACGACGATCTGTCCGATTCACTTACCGTTGAATTGGACGGACTGCAGAAGTGGGACATCGGTGATCGCATGCTCGCCGAGCGTCTTGCAGGCACCGAAGTCGCGGACTTCCGTGCTGCAGAATGGCGGCGCGGAACCCTCCCGCCGTTTCATCTCGGCGAAAAGCAATTGCAGGACATCACCCGCGCCGTGGACGCGCTGGTCGACGTTTCCCGAGAAGTTCATGCCGGTGACGCAAGCGCACTCGACATATCCATCGAACTGCGATCCGGTCGACGACTGAGCGGGACGGTCACCGGAATTCACGGAGACACCATTGCCAGGACGTCGTATTCGCGTCTTGCGCCGAAGCATCGTCTGGCGGCATGGGTTCGACTCCTCGTCGTTGCAGCACAGGATGATTCGCGACCGTGGCAGGCCGTCACGACGGGCCGTGGTCCTGGGAACCGAGCGGCGTGGCGATCGACAATCACGGCACCTGCGGACGCACTCGCGCAACTGGAACTGCTCGTGGCCCTACGGGACCTCGGTTTGTCGTCACCGCTTCCGATCGCGCCGGGGGCTTCGTCGGTCTACGCAGAGCGGCGGTTTCGCGGTGCATCGGTGGAAGACTCCATCGCGGCGGCCGAGAAGACCTGGTCCGACAAATTCGGTGATGCAAAAGACCGAAGTATCGCTTACTTGTACGGCGCCGGCGCCTCGTTGGAGGTATTGACGTCGACGCCGGTGCGATCGGAAGATCCTCACTGGAGTGAGGAATCGATGCTCTTCGGAGTTCTTGCGCGCCGATTGTGGTGTCCATTGCTCGACGCGGAAAAGGAGGGCCAGCCATGACCGACTTCGACCTCCTCGGTCCACTCCCCGAGGGGACCACTGTCCTCGAGGCCAGTGCAGGAACAGGCAAGACGTTCGCTATCGTCGGTCTCGCGACCCGGTACATCGCCGAGGGCCTGGCAGATGTCTCGCAGTTGCTGCTCGTCACCTTCAGTAGGGCCGCAACCCAGGAGTTGCGTGAAAGAACGCGCAATCGATTCGCCGAGGTCGCCGCAGGGCTGGGCAGTTCGTTGACAAGCAGCGACTCCCTCGTCCGTCATCTGGCAGAGGGGACGAAAGAAGAAGTCTCCCTGCGTCGTACACGGTTGCTTCGCGCATTGTCCGAATTCGACTCGGGAACCATCGCGACGACCCACAGCTTCTGTCAGCGCATGCTCGACGGGTTGGGCATCACCGGAGAACGTGAACCGGAAGCGATTCTTGTCGAGGCAGTCGACGACCTGACGAGCGAGGTGGTCGACGATATCTACCTGCGGCGGTACAGCCGTGCAGACTTCGATCCGCCTATCGGGCCGGCCGACGCTCGTCAAGTGGCTCGAGAAGCGGTTCGGGACAGACAAGCCCAGCTGGTCCCGGGGCGTGATGAAGACACCGAAGCGGGCCATCGCGTCATTTTCGCGGAAGAGGCGCGTGCAGCGGTGCATCGTCGCAAGAAGCTAGCCGGGATAAGAGATTTCGACGATCTACTGAGTTTGCTCCACCGTGTTCTCGTCGATCCCGAGCACGGTGAAGCCGCGTGTGCGAGGGTGCGGGAACGATTTCGGGTAGTGCTCGTCGACGAGTTTCAGGACACCGACCCGCTGCAGTGGGACATTCTTCGCCGAGCATTTCACGGCAGGTCGACTCTGCTACTGGTGGGCGATCCCAAGCAGGCCATCTACGCGTTCCGCGGCGCTGAGGTACTCAGTTACCTCGATGCAGTCGGCCTCGCCGATCGACACCTCGAACTGACGAGGAACTGGCGAAGCGATTCCGGTCTGCTCGGTGCGCTCGAAAAAGTTTATGCTGGAGCAGCTCTCGGGCATGGCGACATCATCGCTCACCCCGTGGACTCGACACACGACGGTTCTCGGATGTCCGGTGTACCGCCGCTGCGCCTTCGCTACCTCCCTCGGACAGGTGCAGGCCCGCTCAACAAAGCGGGGTTTCCAGCGGTCGGCATGCTTCGTGACCGTGTCGCCGATGACGTCGCGTCCGACATCGTCGAGCTCCTCCAGTCCGCGATCCCGCTCGCGCTGCCGCGGCGCGGAGATACTGTTGCTCCGGGAGACATTGCGGTATTGGTGCGGACTCGCTCACAGATCGCACTGGTGCGTGATGCGCTCGATCGAGTCGGCGTGCCCTCGGTACTGGCCGGCGGGTCCAGCGTGTTCGACACGCTCAGCTCGAGCCACTGGTTGTGGTTTCTGCAGGCGCTCGAACAGCCACACCGTGCCGATCGTGTTCGCCTCGCCGCACTCACTCCGCTGTTCGGATGGACCGCGGAGAAGCTCGACAGTGGAGGCGACGACGCCGTATCCGACGTCAGTGCTCGATTGCGGGAATGTGCAGTGTTGTTCGCGCATGCAGGTTTTGCCGCCGTATTCGAAAAGCTTGCCTCCGAAACACGGTTGGAAGGGCGACTACTCGCACTCCGAGCCGGTGAGCGGCACCTCACCGATCTTCGTCATGTAGCCCAATTGCTCAATCGTGCTGCCGTCGAGGGCTCTTTCGGTCCGAGTGCACTGACCCGCTGGCTGACCGACAGGATCGACGATCCGACATCGGGCAGCATCGCTGACCGCAGCAGACGTCTTGACAGCGACGCAGCAGCGGTACAGATCGCCACTGTGCATGCGAGCAAGGGACTCGAATTCCCCGTCGTCTACATCCCGTATGCGTGGGATGCGTCGAAGAATCCATATCCCAGCACGCTGCTTCTGCACGACGAGAACGGCAAGCGTGTCCTCGATGTTGGGGGTCGTACCGGTCGCGGGTACGCCGCTCGCAAACTGATTCGAGACAAGGAAGAAGCGGGCGAAGAACTTCGGCTGCTCTACGTCGCGCTCACCAGAGCTCAGTGCCAGGTCGTCCTATGGTGGGCGCCGGCATTTTCCACCGCAGCGTCACCGTTACATCGGTTGATCTTCGCCCGGTTGTCAAGAGTGGCCGAGCCCGAGGAGAAGGCCAAGGTACCCGAAGACGTTGCGGTGGCGGGCAGGCTCGAGTCCTGGGCCGGTCAAGCGGGCGGCCGGATTTCCATCGAGACAGTAGGCCGGCGCAGTGCAGTCCCGACGTGGAGCGCGGTGAAACATACGACCGAAGAGCTTGCCGCCGCGACGTTCACCCGTAGTCTCGACATGCTGTGGCGTCGTACTTCCTACTCCGCGTTGACCGCCGCAGCGCACGACGTGCCGGGGGTATCGAGCGAACCCGAGCAACCAGAGAAGGACGACGAGCCAGCGGACGCGCGGCCTATCGACGAAGTGTTGGAGGGGATTCCGTCTCCGATGAACGGTATGCCTGCGGGGGCAGACTTCGGCACACTTGTGCACGAGATCCTCGAACACGTCGATACCGCAGCGGTCGATCTCGACGCCGAAGTGCTTCTTCGATGCAACGAAGCGGTTGCCGAGAGGTCGGCCGAGATCGACCCGTCAGCACTTGCTGCAGCGTTGATGCCGGTCCTGCGAACTCCCCTCGGCTTCGGGACGCTCGCGGACATAGCTCCTCGCGACCATCTGGCCGAACTCGACTTCGAGATGCCGCTGAACGGCGGCGACGATCCCGGGACAACGAACGTGACTCTGCGGGGAATTTCGCGACTGCTCCGCACTCATCTGCCCGCGGACGACGCGCTTGCCGCATACGCGGACCAGCTCGAAGTTCTCGAATCGAAGCCGCTGCGTGGCTATCTCACCGGCAGCATCGACTCCGTCCTCCGAATACCCGGGCCCAAGTACGTCATCGTCGACTACAAGACGAACAGGCTGTCCCGCGGTGATCTGACCGTCATGCATTTCACCAGAGAACGAATGGCTCAGGAGATGCTGCGTTCGCACTATCCGCTGCAGGCGCTGCTGTATGCGGTGGCGCTGCATCGATATCTGCGGTGGCGCCAGCCCGGGTACGATCCCGAGGTCCACCTCGGTGGGGTGCAATACCACTTCGTACGCGGCATGGTCGGGCCCGAAACGCCCTCGGGTTGTGGGGTGTTCGACTGGAATCCTCCTGCCGAACTGGTTACGTCCGTGTCCGATCTCCTGGCAGGATCAGCCGTATCATGACCGACGCACAACTGGTTCAACGAGCCACCGGTATCCTGCGCACATTCAATTCGGCGGGCGTCCTGGTGGCAGCAGACGTGCACGTCGCTCTGCGGTTGGGTGCGCTCGGCGGTGAGCCGTCGGAGCACGTATTGTTCGCGGCTGCCCTCGCGGTTCGAGCTGTCCGGTCCGGTTCGGTATGTCTGGACCTGGACCGGTTTCGCGAGGTCACCGTGGACGAGGAATCGGATGTCGACCTCGATGCCCTTCCATGGCCGGAGCTGGCAGACATCACCTCCGCGCTCCGTGTGAGTCCGTTGGTGCGCGGCGGAGATCGCGGTCCACTGAAGCCTCTTCGCCTCGTCGCTACCGACGAGGGTGAGCTTCTCTATCTCGATCGGTACTACCTGCAGGAGCGAACAATCCGCGAGGTTCTCGCCGGACGCGAAGAGTCACGTCCGGTCGTCGACTCCGATCAGGTCAGGACTCTGCTGGACACGCTCTTCGTGGACGAACACGGCGAGCCCACTGCCGCGCCCGATCGGCAACGCATCGCTGCTGCTCTCGCCGCCACGTCGTGGACAGCTGTGGTCGCGGGCGGACCAGGTACGGGCAAGACTCATACCGTCGCGCGTGTGCTGGCGATGTTCGTCCGCCAATACGGACCTTCGATCCGCATCGGGTTGGCAGCCCCCACCGGCAAAGCGGCTGCGCGACTACAGGAATCGGTGACCGAGCAATCGGAACAGCTCGGTCTACCCGACACTCTCACCGCGATGACCCTGCATCGCCTGCTCGGTTGGCAACGTGGAAGCAAGAGTCGATTTCGCCACAATGCCTCGAACAAACTGCCCTTCGACGTCATTGTGATCGATGAGACGTCGATGGTGTCGTTGACAATGATGAGTCGGCTGCTAGAAGCCGTCAGATCGGATACCCGGTTGATACTTGTCGGCGATCCGGATCAATTGACCTCGGTCGATGCGGGAGCCGTGTTGGCGGATCTCGTGGCAAGACCTGTTCACGGTGAATCCGACCCCGAACTCGATGCTTTACTCGGCCGTGACGTGGACGCCGTCGACGAGCCTGACGAGGCCGCGCTGTCGGGCGAGGAACGGAACCGACTCCGAAGTGGGGTCGTACGGCTGAGCCGGGGTAGACGCTTCGGCGGCGCGATAGCCGAACTGGCAGTGGCAGTTCGAGACGGAAAGTCCGAGGAGGTGATGCGCCTGTTGAACGACGATCGCGAGGAGCTTTCCTTCCATGCGCCCACCGGCCTGTCAGCACTGCGGACCGACATCCTTCGGACTGCTGACGCCGTGACCACTGCTGCCAGGGCCGGTGACGCGACCGCCGCCCTGGGTGGGTTGGAAGCACACCGGTTGCTGTGCGCGCACAGACAGGGGCCGTACGGAGTGCAGCTGTGGGCGCGGCAGGCAATGGAATGGGTGGCGGAATCGTCCGGTGTCTACCTCGATCCGTCGCAGTGGTATCCCGGCCAACCGTTGCTGGTGACGGCAAACGATCACGAAGCGCGGATCTACAACGGCGATACAGGTGTGGTCATCGACACCGGTGACGGCGCGCTGATGGCAACATTTCAGCGCGGATCGGATCCGATGTTGGTTCATCCGAATGTCTTGGCGTCGGTGCAGACGGTCTACGCGATGACCATCCACCGAAGCCAGGGGAGTCAATACGACACCGTCTCGGTGATGTTGCCGGACGAGGCGTCGTCGCTGCTGACCCGGGAACTGCTGTACACCGCGATAACTCGCGCTCGTGTGCACGTTCGGATCGTCGGGACCGAGGCCGCGGTACGCGCAGGCGTCGAGCGTCAGGTGTTACGAGCGAGTGGCT
Source organism: Mycobacteriales bacterium (assembly GCA_038198705.1). Lineage (GTDB taxonomy): Bacteria > Actinomycetota > Actinomycetes > Mycobacteriales > Mycobacteriaceae > Rhodococcoides. The sequence continues at coordinate 13,655 of JBBPZN010000179.1, read as the reverse complement.
TGCGCCGCACCCTCCTGACCTGATTCCTCCGGTCAGTAGACGTCCCGTAGATAGCGGTTGTCGCGCTCGAGCTTGGATATGTAGTCCTCGGCTCGATCCGAAGAGCAACTGCCGTGTTCGGCGACGATGTCGTGTAGTGCCGCATCGACGTCTTTGGCCATTCGTGTCGCATCGCCACACACGTACAGATGCGCTCCCTCCTCGTGCCAGCTGTAGAGCTCTTTGCCGCCTACGCGCATCCGATGCTGGAGGTAGATCTTGTCCGTCTGATCACGAGAAAACGCCAGATCGAGCCGGTTCAGAACACCGTCGCGCGACAACCCGGTCAACTCATCCTCGTAGGCGAGGTCGCTACTTCGATGTTGGTCTCCGAAGAACAGCCAGTTCCGTCCAGACGCTCCGCGCGCCCGACGCTCGTGCAGAAATGCGCGGAACGGGGCAATGCCTGTACCAGGGCCGATCATCACGACCGGCACATCGTCGTCGGAGGGCAGCCGGAACGACTTGTTGGGGGACAGGAAGACACCCGCACTCTCGCCTTCGCCTACCCGATCTGCCAGGTACGACGAGCAGACACCGCCGTGATTACGTTCCGAAGACCGATACCGCACGCTCGCAACAGTGACGTGCACTGTCCCCTCGTGCGCCAGCGGCGACGAGGCGCTGCTCTGATCCCTTGTGCGTGACCGTGGTGTCCGGGGAAACGACGAGTCGACCGATCAGCGCATCGACAACCTCGGGATTGTTGATCGGCCGGACGCCGAGCCCGTCGCCTGGCTCGTACACGAGACCGCTGTCGCCCAGAGCGAAGGCTTAATGACGGACTTCCTTCACGAACCCGGGCCGGACTGAACACGGTTGGTCAGCACGGTGGCCTGATACGGGTTCTTGCGATTCCACGGAGTGCGCTTCGGTGTGGGTTTGGTTGCTAGTGGTGCGTCGATATCGCGACCCGCCTCCCGGTCCGTCGTAGCTGGTGTCCCCGATTCCATGACGGCGAAGTATAGGCCGCCCAGTCCGGATTTCGGTTCTGCTGCGAGAGGATTGTCGCAGAGTCGAGCATTATCCGGCATCCCCAGCCACAGGTGCTCGCTGGAGAACTTCGATGCCGTTCGCCTCGTACCGGACCTCGTACCCCAAGGACAAGGCCACATAGAGCGCCTTCGAGTCACCCTCTTCATCTGTCGGCCAGCCTGCTGGATCGGATCGGTTGACGACGATCCAATCCGGTGTCGTGGTGTCGGTCGGTCGCTGGGGGACGACCGAGACGTCATGGGTGGCGACGAACTGAGGAACCAGATTGTTCGAGGCCGCGATTCGCTCGTCACGCGGGATCGAATCCGAAATGACGCGCGCTGCCGTAGTTTGCGGGTCGACACGCCAACCGTCCGCACTGGCAAGTCGAGCCAGCGGCAGAAAAGGCAAGGCAACCACAGCGAAAGCAGCGACCGCGACCGCTATCGTGCGGACGCCTCGCTCGGTGAGTTGTCCATGACGTCGACTACGCACCACCGCGTCGATGAGAGCAGCGAAGACGATCACCATCAAGACGGCGTTGTAATGAAAGATCGGCTTCCAGAAGTTGGAATTGTCGCTCAGGAACCGCCAGGCCACGGTCGGGAGAGCTACCAGCAGCAGGGGGGATCGGATCGCGGCGAACCCTGACACGGCAAGCAGGAGGAATGCAGTTGCGGCCCGTGAATCTCCTTCGACGAGCCCGTGGGCGGTGTCAGCAATGCCAGACCCGAGCGGCGGCATCTTCGACCCCTGGCCGTAGGAGTCGTCCGCACTCAACAGCGGAATGATCACCTTGACCGCGAGCAGCACCCATCCGAGACCCCACAGTGCAGTCAGAAATCCGAAAAGTCGTGTCCTCCCCACAGTCCACAGCGCGACCAGGAGCCCGATAGCGGCGACCGTCAAGCCCATGTCTTCCTTCACGAAAACAAGGGGCAACGCCCAGGCCAGCGCTGGGATCCAGCGCCGAGTACCAAGGCAAACCAGCGACATCGACAGCAACGGCATCGCGAAGGCGATCTCGTGAAAATCGAAATTCAGCGCCGCCTGCACGCCCCAGGACAACCCGTACGCCGACGCTACGACGACACCGATGAGAGCACCGAATTCTCGAACCGCCCAGCGAGCCAGCGGAACGACAGCGGCGGCGAACAACAGGGCCTGGGCCACGAGCAGCGTCTCAGCGGAAGGAAAAAGTCGGTAGATCGGCGCAAGAAGCGCAGTAATCGGAGAGAAGTGGTCCCCGAGGGTGTTGAAACCGGTTCCAAGAAGATCCGACGTCGGTGCACTCAGATTCGCGTACGACGAATCTGCTGAACGAAGATTCCCAGATCGAATCCGGACGTGCGGAGTTGGCGATGCCCCAGGACGGAAAGCGTCGCATACAGAGGTGCCAGGACAAGGAACGCCGCAACCGGGACGACCCAGTCTGCGCCCAACCGTCCGCACCCGATCGCCGGAACCTCGGCAACAATTGCCGTAGGAGTGGGAAATGAATCGGTGGCTGTCACAGGAAGAGAGGTCTACCCGACCCACCTAGGACAAACCTGAGAAGCCCAGGTCAAACAACCCGGCTGCTGAGGCAGCGTGGTGGTAGTACACCCATACGTTCACCCTGGGGTGGAACATGTGTCAGTATCATCGCTGAACCAACCCGGTCGGTGGGGCCGGCATACCGGGGTGACGACAGTTCGACGAGTTCGCAGGGGTCGGGGGAACCGAACACATGGATCTGTTTCAAATAGCCGTGATCGCATTCTTGGTAATCGGGTCGTGCGCCGTGCTCGCCGGAATCGGTGCCACCGTGGTCAGCAGCGAACGCCGCTCCCCGAGCCGTCGAAAAAAGACCAGAATTGCTCCCGGTTGGTACCCCGACGCGCAAGACGAGACGCTCCTTCGATACTTCGACGGACGCGAACCCACCAGACAGACCTCCCGACGCGAATAGTCAGGACACCTCGAACCTGCTCACTCCGCAGGCTCCGCTCCCGCCTCATTCTGCTCACTCCGCAGGCTCCGCTCCCGCCCTCCCGCGTCGGCGGCGCCTGGAGCGACGCGACGGTGGCTGCGACGAAAGATGGTAGTACAGCGCATCTTCGGAATCCTCGACGACGACCTGAACGACATCCCCCACCTCGAGGTAGTCGTCGACATCGATACGGTCCGTGGCTCCGATGACGGCCTTCACCGACCTGGCGGGGATGAGCCCGCGTCGACCGTCGGGGCCCACGGCCAACGCGTAGCGCGGACCGGTCCTGGTCACGCGCGCGCTGATGATCGCGGAATCCTTCGGCACCGGAGTCGGATCGGCGGCAACATCTTTGGCAGCTGTGGTTTGTGAATCGAGTTGTGCCGCGAGTTCGTCTGCCATGAGGTCGACTTGCAACAGCAGGTCGGCCATATGTCGAGCTTGATTCTCATGAGTCTTCGACGGCTTGAGTGCCTCTCCGGGCTTGTACATGTCCTCGTGGGTCAGCTCGCCCCAGGCGTCTTGCAGCCGGGTTTTCACCTGAACCTCCACCTTGACATCCAGGTCGCCCTGGTGCGTGGCAACCCGAACGAGAAGCACCGCGTGGTACGCCCGATAGCCGCTCGGTTTGGGAAACGCCACGTAATTCATCGGGTCTTTCGCGAAGCGCACCGAGCACTCGGGATCCCGACAGGCCAGCTCCAATGCCTCGACGAACGCGTGCAGATCGCGGGGGCTCTTGCACAGGACTTTGATTCCTATGAGGTCACCGAGAGCATCGACGACCTCATCCACCGTCCTCGGCTCGATGATCCGGCCTTCGGCAATCTTGCGTCGCAACTTGTCCGCGGCCCGGGCCGGGTCCTTGATTCGCGCAGACTGGGCATTGAGGCGGTCACGATCGACATTGTCGAGAATCTCGTCGGCAATTGTTTCGAGAAAGTTCTGCGTCGTAACCAGCGCTGCTTGCCAAGCGCGACCACGATGCAGATACACCTCTTCGACGAGGTCATCGATGCTCGTCGATGTTGTCATGCGGGCTGCTTTCGATCGATGAACTTCGGCCTTGGTGCACCGAAGGCTAGCGCAGGTATGGGTGGCCGCCGACCTGTGCCGCGGTACGTCGGGCATCGGGTGTGAAAAGTACCGCGCATCTGTCGGGGGAGGGCACTATTGTCGAAGAAATGACGACCACGGTCGCAGAGGGCGATGAATTCGTTACGCAGTTCGATCCGTATCGGCGTGAGCTACTGGCTCATTGTTACCGAATGACGGGGTCCATTCACGACGCCGAGGATCTCGTTCAGGAGACGTATATCCGAGCTTGGAAAGGTTACGGAAAGTTCGAGGGCAGATCGTCCATGCGGACTTGGCTGTATCGCATTGCCACCAATACCTGCTTGACGGCATTGGAAGGGCGTTCGAGGCGTCCGCTGCCCACAGGTCTCGGTTCACCCAGCTCGGATCCGTCGGACGATCTGATCGAGCGTCACGAGATTTCTTGGCTCGAGCCGATCGCAGATTCGGAGTTGAGCGATTCGGGCGATCCAGCGAGCATTGTCGTCGGGCGAGAATCAATCCGTCTGGCATTCATCGCTGCCCTGCAACATCTTTCGCCGCGGCAGCGTGCGGCGCTGCTGATGCGTGAGGTTTTGCAATGGAAAGCCTCGGAGGTAGCCGAAGCGCTGGCAACGACCACGACGGCGGTCAACAGCCTCGTACAGCGCGCACGAGCGCAACTGGACTCGGTCACGCCCTCCGAGGACGAAGTCGTCGAGCCTTTGTCGGCGCAGATCCAGGAATTGTTGGTCAAGTATGTCGACAGTTTCGAGCGTTACGATATCGATCAGCTCGTCGAGCTGTTCACCACGGACGCAGTGTGGGAAATGCCACCGTTCGTCGGGTGGTACCAGGGCGGGGAAAATATCGGAGCGCTCATTCGAGGCAATTGCCCTGCCAGTGGGCCCGGGGACATGCGGATGCTGCCCACCGCTGCCAACGGCCGGCCTGCGTACGGGCTGTACATGCGAAACGAGTCAGGCCGACATGTCGCTTTCCAGCTGCACGTTCTCGATTTTCGAGCCGATCGCGTCGCACATGTGGCCTCTTTCTTCGATCTGACACTTTTCGAGAGATTCGGTCTGCCCGCACACTTGTGACCGGGCACGAGCGTCTGCGAACAGCACCCTCTCAGCGCCGATCCTCGAGGCCATGAAGCGACCGGCTTGTCTCCTGTGCGTAGCTCTGTAGCAAGATAGGTCCGCGGGAACGAGCTGACAGCGCGTTCTCGCTGTTTCGTCGAAGAGGAGAATTCATGGATTTGGGACTGTCCGGTAAGTCGTTCGTTGTCACTGGCGGAACCGAAGGGCTCGGGCTGGCCAGTGCTCGCGAGTTGCTTCGCGAAGGCGCGAAGGTGACCGTGTCGTCTCGCTCTCAGGAGAAAGTCGACGACGCGGTGACAGATCTCGGCGCTCATCGTCCGAACGCTGTGCACGGAATGGTCGCCGACAATGGCGACTCGTCCAGCGCTGAACTTGTCGTCGAGGCTGCCCTCGCGCACTGGGGCAAGATCGACGGTCTCGTTGTCAGTGTCGGTGGGCCACCGCGCGGCACAGCGTTGGAAGCGACGGACGAGCAGTGGGAAGACGCGTTTCGCTCGATCTTTCTCGGAACGGTACGGCTGGTCCGGGCGGCAGCAGCATCGATGACGGAAGGCGGCGCAGTCGTCCTGGTGCTGTCGAGTTCGGTGAAGTCGCCGTTGACAGGCCTCGGAATCTCGAACGGTCTTCGACCCGGGCTGGCGATGGTCGCCAAGGATATGGCAGACGAGCTAGGTGCACGAGGAATTCGCATCGTCAGCGTCTTGCCAGGTCGGTTCGATACGTCTCGCGGCGGAGCAGTCGGTGACGAGGACTTGGCTCGCATACCTCTCGGACGGATCGGCGACCCCGACGAATTTGGAAGAGTCGTTGCGTTTCTGGCGTCGCCCGCTGCGTCGTACATCACGGGTTCGACGGTCACCGTCGACGGTGGATCGCTGCGAGCCCTGTGAGTACTGGAGCATTGTGAGCACTGGGCCGTCCGACCGACTCTGGCCGACCGAATGCATGTGACCCCGCACCAAGCCTGTGGGCTATGTGCGGGGCCACTGAAAGCGAAGGACGGGGACGTAACTACTTAGCGTGTGCTCGATGCAATGCGTGCGAGCATCCGAGAGAACACCGAGCCGTCCGACCCGAGGGCATCGAAAGAAGTCGATTGAGCTGGAACTGCTGCGTCGCCCTGGGCGGCAGCGAGCATGCGCACCAATTCGGTGCGGTGTTCGATCGCGCCGAGAATACCGGCGTCGAGCGTGACCAGCTGCTCATCGAGTTGGTCGATCTTGACTTCGTCTGTCTGTGCTTCGTTGGCGCTGATGGCGAGCGAATCGATCTGCAATGTCACATCGTCTCCTTTTGTTCGCGTCCTGAGGAGTGAGTCGTTCGGATCCTCGGAACTGTTACACGTTAGTTCTATGTGTCAACGATGTTTCGTACCCTGCACCAACATGCCTAGTAATCAGGCGGGGGCCAAGGCTTTCGAGCTGTGATGCTGGCAACAATCGAGGTCGACACCGTCTGATTCGACACCTGGGTGCAGTAGCGACCCTCCAACGCGGCGTCAGTAGCCAACTCTGGCGGAGAGCGTTCGACGTCATATCAACTATTCGTAGCGGGACGTCGTTGGTACTGCTCGTGCAAGAAGAATTCTCGATTCGGGTGACACCGACGATCGGCACAGTAATCGTCGGTTCGGATTTCGGGATTGTCGGTTCGGATTTCGGGGTAGTCGTTCGAGAACGACAACCGCAAGGAGTTCATCGTGCGCTATGACTACCTCATCGTCGGTGGCGGCATGGTCGCCGACGCCGCAGCCCGCGGCATCCGCGAGAAGGACACCTCAGGAACAATCGGCATTCTGGGGGCCGACAGCGACGAGCCGTACACCCGACCGGCTTTGTCCAAAAAGTTGTGGACGGACAAGGACTTCGGTCGCGATCAGGTTCCGCTGAATACTGCATCCGACACCCGTGCCGAAGTGCTCACCAATACGCGAGTCCGGTCGGTCGATCGTGAAAACAAAACCGTGACGACCGAATCCGAAGACACATTCGAGTACGGAGACTTGCTGGTGGCGACCGGAGCATCACCGGTCCAACTCGACATCGCTCCCAGTCCGAGAGTCATCTATTTTCGTACGTTCGCCGACTATCGCGCGTTGCGGGACCTGACCAAGACGGCTTCGCACATCGCCGTCGTCGGAGGTGGATACATCGGTACCGAAATTGCGTCGGCTCTCGCACTCAACGGCGTCGATGTCACGCTTATCACCAGCGACGACGTCGTCGGTGGTCACATGTTCCCGGCCTCACTCGCGGCGGCATTCGAGGCAGGGTTCAGTGAGCATGGCGTCACCATCCGGCGGGCGGTCAAGGTGAAAACTGCTGCCGAGGCCTCGGCTCGAGTGCAACTGCAACTCGACGACGGCTCGAGTGTCGAAGCAGATGGGGTCGTCTTCGGCCTCGGTGTTCGCCCCAACGTCGACCTTGCCGAAGCCAGTGGATTGGCCGTCGACAACGGCATCGTCGTCGACGAATACCTTCGCACCGACGATCGGCATATTTACGCGGCAGGTGACGTCGCCAACTATCCCGACGCGATACTGGGCCGTCGACGCATCGAACACGTAGACAACGCAATCGAGATGGGTAAGGCAGTCGGCCGCATCATGGCAGGCGGTACCGAGCCGTACACCTACACGCCGTACTTCTATTCGGACGTCTTCGACGATGGCTACCAAGCCGTGGGAACTATCGACACATCGCTGCGTGCCGTAGAGGAATGGAAAGTCGAGCCCAAAGAAGGCGTCATCTACTACCTCGAAGGTGACAAGGTTCGAGGGGTACTCATGTGGAACGTATGGGAAGGCCTCGACGAGGCCAAGGCACTACTCGGTAAGGAAAAGGCCGGCCGCCCCTGACTCGTCTTGAAGCCCGCGAGGTCGGTTCTGGACCGGCCGCGCGCCAACGTGGTGATAATTCTGGAACAGTGGGTTCTGGTCGTACGCCACGAGGAGCTGACATGTTCGAGCACACAGAAATCGGTACCAGCCGAGAACGCGTCGAAGAGCAGGTTCGCAGTTGGTGTGAGCGTGCGCGAGTGGACGGAAGATGGCCGATGCTGTCCGACGCGTCCTCGGTGGCTATCGCTGCAGGCCTGCTAGATGCCCCCACCAGGGAAATACTGGCAGCGCGTCGTAGAGCAGGAAGGTCGGTGCCCTCGATCGGAGGCTTTGCTACTGCGAGAACCCTCGCCGAGGAGCGATCACGATGGTTGGCCAAGGATACGAAGAACAAGCCGGGATCCGCGCTGGTCTATCGGATGCGAGCCACCGAGTTGACCAAGCGCCTCGATCATCTTCGAACGATCGTGGTGATGTCGACCGACCACTATGCACACGGCGTCCGCGCCGTTCGACGTGAGCGCCGAGACGGAATTCACTTGGATCTCGACCAGCGCGACGCACTCTTCGATGCGCTGCTGCACAACCCCGTCCCGAAGCAGCACATCGGCGGTCTCGCCGTTAGAACCGGGCTGTCGGTACTCGACGTTGCCGCTGATCGCGTGGCCGAGGCATCGAAGAACACTCGGTTCGAAAGTGCGGGGGACCGCGCATCAGCGGTGATGGCTCAGGTCGCAGATCAAAAGGACGATGTGTTCGCCGACCGATACGAGACTCTACTTTTCATCGCCGGCACGTCGTACGATCGCGTGAACTCCTCCCGGGCGTGGAGATCCGAGCACTTTCTCGTCCAGCGCACGCAACTCGACCTTGCCGAGGAACTCACTCAGGTCGCCGTCGACACCAACTCCCTCCACGACATCAGCACCGAACTAGATGACATCGCCAGGGTGATGCTCGACGACGCCACGCGAGTCCAGGTCGACACCCGCCGTGCTGCGCTCGAGTCGGTATGGACGCAACTGATCGACAGAGTTGCTGCGTTGGTCAGGGTCGCGGACCTGGTTACGCGAGCCGAGGACGACCATTCTGCGATCGACGTCATGCAGCGAGCACACAGCCTCGACAACAGAATCGACGCTCTCGTATCCCGAGCAGGAAATCGTGAACTGTCCGCCGACAACACACATTTCGTCGGCGACCAGATCACATAGTGTCTATGTCTCAGAAGAAGGTGTGAACGAGGTCCACAACGAGGGGATTGTCGGAGTCTGCGTCGTCGATCACCGGGATGAGTCGCCATTTGTCGAATGCCGTGCACGGATGTGAAAGACCCAGGCGTACGACGGTTCCGATCGGCAGAGGGGCAGAGTTTTCGGGGATACGCAGGAACGCGTGCTGATCATTGAGTGCGGTGACCGCGGCGTGCTCGACGTTCTGGGGTACCGGGAGTCCTTCGTCGAACGGCAGATCGCGCTTCCCAGCGTCCAGCAATGTCAACCCGGGCTCTGGCGTGGATACAACGCGTGCCCAGCCGTGCATCGCCGATCTCAACGGGTTGTCGGAGCGAGCCGCATTCATCGGCGAAATCTGTGAATAGAATCCGTCGTCGTGGATGATGTAGGCGCCCGAGCGCAGTACCACCGACGTGGTGACGCCGCGCTCACCCTTCTCGTCCGCTAGGGCGGACAATCGCTCGATCACTAGGTCCTGATAGGCGCTGCCACCGGCCGTCACGATGGCATGAGTGTCGTAGAGATCGTCATCGAGTAGTTCCCGGTGCAGGGCGCCGACGGTGTCCAAGTACGTGCGGACAGCAGCCATACCGGCAGCTGAGCGGTCATGGCTCAGTGCTCCCTCGTACCCACCGACCCCGGCGAGTGCCAGTGATGGTGATGCGACGACAGCGTCAGCGACTGCGCGTGCAGTTTCTGTCGTTCGTGCGCCGGTTCGCCCATGTTCTCCACCGAGTTCGACGATTACGTTGATCCGGCGAGCGCCAACCGAAGAATCTAGGGCAGTATTCATTGCTGCCACTGTCTCGAGACCATCTGCCCAGCAATAGAATTGGAATTCCGGATGAGATTCCAGTTCGGATGCAAGCCAGGCCAATCCTATCGGATCGACGAGGGCATTGGCGAGGAGTATTCGCTCGACGCCGAACGCTCGTGCGAGCTGCACCTGCCAGATCGTGGCCAAAGTTATTGCCCAGGCGCCTGATTCGAGCTGGAGTCGCCACAGTGCCGGGGCCATCGTCGTCTTGCCGTGCGGTGCGATCCGCACTCCGGCGTGCTGCGCCCACTGGGCCATGACTGCAATGTTGTGCTGCATGCGCCCGCGATCCAACGTGAGCAATGGCGTTTGGAAGTCCGCCAGTCTTGGATCGGTGCCGATGAACTGCTCGACGGACTGTCCCCACGCACTCGGGGGGAAGGACTTGTGTTCGGGGCCGAGCGTCTTCGCTCGGAGGGCGTTCACAGCTTTCGAGTCGATCAAGACGAAACCTCCAGGGCGCTGGCTCATGCGTACGTGGCGCTCGATTGCGACGATCAGTAGCTTGCCGAGCTCGATTTGGTTGCCGAACAGTGCTACACGGAGGGCCGCGACCAACACGAGTCTGTCGTGAACTGCATCGGAGGGCTCACCCGCGACGGTACCGGGTCTGCGGTCGCTGCAGTAGAGATGACAGTTCCCGACATGCCGCTCAACCATTTCCAAGTCCTGGGGCGCGTGCGCGCGCATCCGTTCGCGCAGGGCGTTCGGATGGGGCCGCGTGTTCACTGGCCTTCCGCGAAGAGAGGCTCGTCGAGATCGTCTGCTCGACCCGATCGGGGTCGGCGGCTTCATGCGTTGTCGTAGAACCCGACAGTGCGGAGCGCCGACCGCAGCGCCTCGATCACACGGTCCCAAGGAACTGCCTCCTCCGCGCATTCCGATGCAGCGGCGGACTCGCCGCGAAGAAGGGCCTCACGCGCACATTCCTTCCAGGACTGTGACTGCTCGACGCAGAACCTCTCGTAGCGAGAGATCTTCATCTGGTCTCGCCCGCACACCGATACGACATCTTCGGCGTCGATAGTCCCGCCCAACTCCGCGTCGAGTTCGAGCAACGTCATCAACTGCGTGGGTACCTCGTCCTCGGTTGCGTCGTCCGGGGCATCCCCGAGACCAGTAACAACTGGCAATGTCGAGAGCCGACCACCGAGATCGGTTGCGAAATCATCATCGACTCGGGTGACGAAATCTGCGAGACGGGTGATCGCATCCATCAAGTGCTGGGGTACGAATGGCCGTGCCTCGATGCTCGAAGTGAGGTGAACGCGGTCGTCGATGAGGAGAAACGTCAGCCGCGGATGGCGACGATTGAGGTCCGCCACCACTTCGGCAGCGCGTGTTCGACCGCCGATTCTTTCGACGATCAGAGCATCGACGCGTACCTCGTCGAGAGCAGCGATATAGACGTGAGCAGTTACCTTTCCCAACGGGACGGTGAAGCTTCCGTCCGCGGACATGTGTATTTCGGGCCCGGGGAGCGCCTGCAATGCCTTTCGCGCTGCTTTCGAGAGAGCTTCCTCGTCAGCATGGACCGAGGAGGTCATCGGCTCGAAGACCTGTCCGGCGTCGCCGAGCAGTTCTACTCCGAAGACACCCTCGACGGTCCTCCCGTCCTGCGAACCCACAAGGAAGCTTGGGTGCGGAATGTTCCACGTGCGACGAAGCTGTGTGATGACCGTCGATGCGAACCGATCTGCACACAAGACCGGCTCTTCCAACACATGAATATCGGAAACACCGGATTGGCGCCAAGGCGAAGGTGGATTCGACAGTCCCGACGACACGCACACGAGGGTTCTGCGCAAAGTCGTCCGCAGGCGCATCTCGAGCTTGTCGGCACCCTCGGGCCGGAATGCCGGCGATAGCGACCAATCTGCGGTGCATTCACCGGATGCCAGCCGATCGCCCAATTGTGCAGCGAACCGTCGCCAGTCCTTCTCCGTCGAGCTATCCAGTTCTCGAACCTCGAACGTCGACATTGTCTCTCCCCGTCATGAACCGCGAACTTCTCGAACGGGGAGAAACCTAGCGGGGGATACCGACACTGATCGCTCGCATCAGCTCTTCCCGCGGATGACCAGGGCCGGAATCATGAGTTCGGCCGACGTCAACGACCCATGGTGTCCGCGGAGTGCCGATGCCGACACTTCCGTCCGACTCCGAATCACGACGGACCGATCGTTCGCCAGCACCAGAAGGTCGCCAATGCGTCCGTAGGCGTCCGTAGAGACAGTGGGGCCGAACCATCCGAGATCGATGGCCTCGTCCCTCGATAGGACGCGAAAGCCGGCGCCGAGGTGCTCGTGCCACGTCGCAGCTACGTCGTCACCGGCTCCTTTGCGCGGATACAGGTAGCGCATCCGCGGCTCTCCACCTACAAGGCGAATTCCCCGCTGTAGTTCGACGGAGGTGTCATAGTCGATTCTGTCCTCGACTTCGACCATCCCGTGATCTGCCACCACTATCAACGCGCCGTCATCTGGAAGGCGCTCGGCGATCGCCTGCGCGAGATCGTCGACGTGACCGAGCTCCAGCCGCCACGCCCGCGACTGCGGACCACGAACATGACCGACCAGGTCGAGATCTCCGTAGTAGGCGTAGACCAATGTCGGACCAACTGAATCGAAGATGTCACCGACCTGGGCTCCTAGATCTCCGATGGATACCGACGGGTGAAACGACGGCCCACGTAGCGCAGCGCGGGTGAGTCCCGAACCGTTCTGCATCGATGGTCCGATATGCGCCACCCTCACACCGGCTTCGAGGCCACGCTCGAAGGCCGTCGGGGTGGGCTGAAAGGTCTCGGGAACGAGGTCGACCGGAAGCCCCTCGGACTTTCCAGCACCGACGAGTTTCCATTGCAGGCTGTTCATCAATCGCTTATGGCCGGGAGTGGCGACGAGATACCCCATGATCCCGTGCGAGCCAGGCGGTAGCCCGGTACCGAAAGAACTCAGGCTGGTTGCCGTCGTAGTGGGGAAGCCTGCGGTGATCGCCGGCGACGAATGCGAGTTGAGGAACGGCGCTTCTGTGGGGTGGGCCGAGAGTTGCTCCGCACCCAGGCCGTCGACAAGGAGCACACACACTCGGCGAACGCCGTCCAAGTCCAGACCGATTCGATCCACCTCGCCGGGGACACCGAGATGAGCAAGTATCGAGGGCACCACATCGGCCAACGATGCGGATCCGTAGCGCGGATTCAGGAGCATGCGTCCACCGTATGCGGTCCGATCGGACGGCGTGGAGTCTGCAATTAACCATTGCGAGCCGCTGACCAGGCGATTTGCACAACCGTTCTTGTTGGCGTAACTTTTGTCGAGTCAGAGCGACACGGACACCGACCCGGACCGAGAGGTGCGGGACACGAGGCTGGACGAAGTTCGAGCTGACACTCCCGAACAAGGCAATAGAAAGCAGCCATGTTCGGGGTATGAGCGTGTAAGCCCCGGATCGAACGCGAATGCGAACGAAATGGTGTGTGCGTGTTCTTTGAGAACTCAACAGTGTGTCGATGAATGTCAGTGCCGAATTTTGTATTTGGTGAAAGCATCCGATGTCGATGATCATCCGCTTGTGGTGGTTATGGTTGGGTGTTGTTTTATAGCTAGTTGAG
>JBBPZN010000178.1:0-35364 GCA_038198705.1 Mycobacteriales bacterium | reverse complement strand
CGCGTCGTAGTCGAACGGCGTGCCGAAATCGGGGGGTGTCTCGATTCGTTCCGTCTCGATTCGTTCCGTCTCGATTCGTTCCGTCTCGATTCGTTCCGTCTCGATTCGTTCCGTCTCATTATTGGATCCCCCATCGGAGGATCCACTCTCGGGCTTCTTGTCGGGCTCGCTCACCGGCTACTCCTTGCTCGAAATCGATGGCAGCCAGCACAGCCTGCCACGTCCATACCGTAAAATCCTTCGGCCTTCGGCGCCCGCCGAGTCCTGCGGTACGCCGGCCTCACTTGCCCGGGGAATCCTTCTTCTGCCCCGACGTCGGGGCAGAGTCCTTCTCGAGCTCGACCGCCGCATCGGTCGTCTTCTCGGACTCTTCCAACTCCGTCTTTTCAGTATCTGCAGAGGCGCTCGTGTGGTCCTTGGACTCGAGGCTTGCCGGATCTTCGCGGCCCTTCTTTGCCAGTACGAAGTAGAGGACTGCCAGTACGAACACGATGGCCGAGGTGAAGGTGTTGACCCGAATTCCGGCGATATGCGTGGCGTAGTCGTCGCGTAGGAGTTCCACCCAGAACCTACCGGCGCAGTATCCAGCGACATACAGAGCGAACAACCGCCCGTGGCCGATGGCGTATCGACGGTCGACGACCACCAACAGCACAACGATGGCGAGGCTCCACAGAAGCTCGTACAGGAACGTCGGGTGAACGACTTTTTCGATCACACCGTTCGATACCCCTGTCAGAGGATCGAGGCGGCCGGCAGAGTTGACGCGTTCGAAGATCTCGAGGCCCCATGCTCGCGTGGTCTCTCGTCCGTACAGTTCCTGGTTGAAGTAGTTACCGATACGGCCGATCGCCTGGGCGAGCAGGATCGGCGGTCCGACTGCATCGCCGAACGCGGGCAACGGGATTCCGCGACGACGACAGGCGATCCAGGCGCCGACTCCTCCGAGAAGAACCGCACCCCAGATTCCGAGCCCGCCTTCCCACACCTTGAGCGCGCGAACCGGATCACCACCCGGCCCGAAGTAGGTGCTCCAATCCGTGATGACGTGGTAGATGCGGCCACCGAGCAGGCCGAACGGGACTGCCCACACTGCGACGTCGAGCACGGTGCCCTTGGTTCCGCCTCTGGCCACCCACCGGCGATCACCCCACACGACGGCAACGACGATCCCGACGATGATGAAGAGAGCGTATGTACGCAGCGCTATCGGCCCGATGTACCAAACACCTTGCGGCGGACTGGGAATGTACGCAAGAACTGCAGTCGAGGGTCCTACGACAGAATTCACAGGGCCACGTCAGCCGAACGGACACCCTCGGCGAGTTCGCTGGTCAGAGCCGCGACGGCATCCAGACCCTTGTCCACCGCGGACACCAGCGCCGAGCCGACGATGACTGCATCGGCGTACTTTGCGATCTCGGCGGCCTGCGCACCCGATCGCACACCGAGACCGACGCCCACCGGAATGTCGGAATGCTTGCGGATCCGGGCAGTCAATTCAGGTGCGGACGAGCTGACAACATCACGAGCCCCGGTGACACCCATGGTCGACGCCGCGTAGACGAACCCGCGGCTGGCCTTCAGTGTGCTGGCCAGTCGCTCTTCGGTCGAAGACGGTGCAACGAGAAAGATGCGATCGAGATCGTGTGCATCCGAGGCAGCGATCCACTCGTCGGCTTCGTCAGGGATCAGATCGGGAGTGATGATGCCGAGTCCGCCTGCACTCGCGAGATCCCGGGCGAAAGCGTCGATGCCGTAGCGCATCACGAGATTCCAATAGGTCATCACGATGGCCTTACCGCCGCTCGCGGAGACTCTCTCGACGACCGTGAACACGTCACGCACCCGGGCACCAGCACGAAGTGCGGTATCTGCCGCTGCTTGGATAGTGGGCCCGTCCATGACGGGGTCGGAGTACGGAATACCGACCTCGACGATGTCACAGCCTGAAGAAACCATTGTCTCGAAAACCTCGATCGACTTCTCGACCGTCGGGAATCCCGCCGGAAGGTAGCCGATCAGTGCGGCCCGATTCTCGTCTTTGCACGCTCTGAACGTGGCGCCGAGCCTGGAAGGTCGTTCGGTCATGCGGGGTCACCCTTTTCGCCGTCTACGTGCGCTTCACCGTCTGAGTCCACCAGACCGAACCATTCGGCCGCGGTATCGACGTCTTTGTCGCCTCGCCCGGAGAGATTGACCAGCACAATCTTGTCCTTGCCGAGTTCTCGTCCCAGCTTCAACGCGCCGGCGATCGCATGCGCAGATTCGATCGCCGGAATGATGCCCTCGGTCCTGCACAGCAGCCGAAAAGCATCCATGGCCTCGGTATCGGTAATACCCCGATACTCCGCACGCCCGATGTCGTGCAGGTAGGAATGCTCCGGGCCGACGCCCGGGTAGTCCAATCCCGCTGAGATCGAGTGCGATTCAGTGGTCTGGCCGTCTTCATCCTGCAAAAGGTATGAGTACGTCCCGTGCAAAGTACCCGGGGAGCCGCCGCTGATGGTGGCAGCGTGCCTACCGGTGTCGACACCATCTCCTGCAGCTTCGAATCCGACGAGGCGAACAGACGGGTCGTCGATGAACGCGTGAAAAATGCCGATAGCGTTCGAACCGCCGCCGACGCAGGCGGCAATGGCATCGGGAAGGCGTCCGGTCGACGCTTGAACCTGCTGGCGCGCTTCGAGTCCGATGATCCGCTGAAAGTCGCGGACCATGGATGGAAACGGGTGCGGGCCGGCCACTGTTCCGAAGCAGTAATACGTATCGTCCGCATGCGCGACCCAGTCGCGCAAGGCCTCGTTGATTGCGTCCTTCAGCGTCCGCGACCCCGAGGTCACAGCCACGACGGAAGATCCGAGCAACCGCATTCGTGCAACGTTGAGTGCCTGACGTTCGGTGTCGACCTCACCCATGTACACGACGCAGTCCAGGCCCAGCAGCGCACACGCCGTGGCCGTCGCGACACCGTGCTGCCCTGCTCCGGTTTCCGCGATGACCCGAGTCTTGCCCATTCGCTTGGCGAGCAGCACCTGTCCGAGGACATTGTTGATTTTGTGAGAACCAGTGTGGTTCAGGTCTTCTCGCTTGAGCAGAATTCTTGCTCCGCCGGCATGCTCGGACAACCGAGTGGCCTCGAACACCGGGGAAGGTCGCCCGGTGTAATCGCGCTGGAGTCGATCCAGTTCTGCCAGGAATTCCTCATCACTGCGCACCTTGTCGTATTCGACAGTGACTTCTTCGATGACGCCCATGAGCGCCTCCGGAACGTACCGTCCGCCGTACACACCGAAGTGCCCGCCGATATCGGGATCGTGTTTGCTGCGGTCGGTCAACCCGAGGCTGCTCTCGGGTAGATCGCTGCCCTTGAAACGGGGGCTCTGAAGGTGGCTGGTCACCAGTCCAGTCTGCCCCAGCGACCGCTACGACCGAAATTCGGGGTTTTATTACCCGACCTACACGACGAACCGGCGCAAACAAGCGCCGGTACGTCGTGATTCAGCGTGCAGGCTTAGGGCAGGACGGATGCGTTCCTGCGGTCACCAGATCGGATACGGCAGTACGCGGATCACCGCTGGTGACGAGTCCCTCGCCCACGAGCACAGCGTCGGCACCTGCGCCTGCGTAGGCGAGAAGATCTGCCGTTCCGCGTACGCCGGACTCGGCGACTCGAATGATTTCGCTGGGCAGTCCGGGAGCGATTCGGCCGAAACTGTCTCGGTCGATCTCCAGGGTCTTGAGATTGCGGGCGTTGATCCCGATGATGGTGGCGCCCGCCTCGAGAGCCCGATCGGCTTCGGCTTCGGTGTGTACCTCGACGAGAGCCGTCATACCGAGCGACTCGGTCCGATCGAGCAGAGACGCGAGTGCCTGCTGCTCCAACGCTGCGACGATCAGCAGAATGACATCGGCTCCGTGGGCACGCGCCTCATGAATTTGATAGGGCCCCACGATGAAGTCCTTGCGCAGCACCGGAATACTCACTGCTTTGCGCACGGCGTCGAGGTCGGCCAGCGAACCGTTGAACCTGCGTTCCTCGGTGAGGACGCTGATTATTCTTGCCCCACCCAGCTCGTATGCCTGAGCCAGCACGGCAGGGTCCCCTATGTCGGCCAATGCGCCCTTCGAGGGGCTCGCGCGCTTGACCTCGGCGATGACGCCGATTCCGTCCTCATGCAGTGCCGCGGTCGCATCGAGCGGTGCAGGCGCTTTGACAGCGGCAGCCTTCACAGCAGTGAAATCGACGACCGATTCACGTGCTGCGACATCGGCGCGAACACCGTCCAGAATCGAATCGAGAACAGTCATGGTGACCCGAGTCCTTTCCATCCGTGACCTGATGTGAGGAAACTCATCGAGGTCTTCACTAGCGTAGAGGGCGGTTTCTGTGTCACCAATTCCGGGTGCCGGACTCGTCGGTAGGGTCCTCGCCCGCGTCGAGGGCATCCCACAGCATTCGTTCGGTCAAGTCTTCTCCCTCCCCATTCGCCCCGGTGCCGTCTGCCGCCGACTTGGCCCGACGTGCAACTTCCTCGCGGCGACTGGCTGGGGCGTCGTACTTCGAGGACAATACCTTCCGCGTGGTCGGTTTCCGAAACAGCGCAACGGCCGCGAACAGGGCACTCACTGCGCCGATCAAAGCAAGGACAGCGGGCAAGGCGAACGCGACCGTCGAGGTCACCTCCGCACGTGCCGGGAGTTCGGCGATACTGGCCGCCTTGGAATCGGAGACTTCGCCCAGCAGAGATTCCAGAGCAGGCAGGCCCGCGCCGACGCCAACGAGCAGAACGAGAATGGCGAGGACTCTCGACGCGATCCCCTTGACCGCGAAGGACGCTGCGACGGCCGCCAGAAGTGCAAGTGCAAGCGGTGTGGATGCCGCAGCCCACGCGCTACCGAGCAGATCTGTCGATCGTTCCTCCCCCAGCCCATCGAACGAAGTGACATGTACCCACGTCATCCTCGAACTTCCCCAGAGGCAGGCTGCACCGATGAGTAGGAGAACAACGGCCACTGCTCCAGAGCGGGACCGACTGCCCTTCGACGATGTCGCGTCCGAATCGATAGGATTCACGCTCGACGAGTCCGAGCTGGTCTTGCCGGGTGTCGCATCCTCACTCACCGGTCTGTACCTCCGACCGGGCGTAGCGACTGCGCGGCCGCAACGGCACCGAGTACCGCCATCGCCTTGTTCTTGGCCTCGGTGTCCTCGTACTCGGCGACCGAATCTGCGACCACACCAGCACCCGCCTGCACGTAGGCCGTCCCATCCTTGATGAGCGCGGTACGAATGGCGATGGCAGTGTCGGCATCACCGGAGAAGTCGAGATACCCCACGATGCCCCCGTAGACGCCGCGTCTGGTCGGCTCCAATTCGTCGATCAATTCCATGGCCCGAACTTTGGGAGCACCCGACAGTGTGCCCGCCGGGAAGCATGCCTTGACCGCGTCCAGTGCCTGCTTACCTTCCGCGAGGCGACCGGCAACGGTCGACACGAGGTGCATGACGTGGCTGTAGCGCTCGATATGCCGATACTCGCTGACCCGGACGGTGCCCGGCGTGCAGACTCGGCCGAGGTCGTTGCGTCCCAGATCGACGAGCATCAGGTGCTCGGCGTTCTCCTTCTCGTCCGCCAGCAGGTCCTTCTCGAGAAGAACGTCCTCTTCCTCGGAGTCGCCGCGCCACCTGGTTCCCGCGATCGGATGTGTTGTCGCCAGACCGTCGACGACGGTCACGAGCGCCTCGGGGCTCGAACCCACGATCGAGAACGCCGTCTCACCGTCGGCACCGGGTACGTGCATCAAATACATGTAGGGACTCGGATTCGAGGCACGCAACATGCGATAGACATCGATGGGAGCCGCGTCGGTATCCATTTCGAAGCGCTGTGACAACACCACCTGAAAGGCTTCACCGGCCTCGATCTCCTCGACGAGCCGATGCACATCTTTGCCGAAGCCCTCGGAGGTGCGCTGCCGCCGATACTCAGGTTTCGGGCGTGCCATGGTCGACACCGTGGACGAGGCGGGCGCTGCCAGATCCGCACACATCCGATCCAGCCGCGCGATCGCGTCGTCGTACGCCTCGTCCACGCGGTCGACGGTGCCATCCCAATTGACCGCGTTGGCGATCAGCGTGATCGCACCCTCGTGGTGATCGACCGCGGCGATATCGGTTGCCAGCAGCATGACCATCTCGGGTACGTGCAGATCGTCCTGGGCATGTTCGGGGAGTCGTTCGATCCGGCGGACCGCGTCGTAGCCGAGGTACCCCACCATTCCGCCGGTAAGCGGCGGCAGATCCGGCAAGCGTTCGGAACGGAGCAGCTCGAGCGTCCTACCGAGGACCTCCAGTGGATCACCACCCGACGGGACGCCGGCGGGGACGTTGCCACGCCACACTGCTTCCCCGTCTTCGACGGTCAAAGCCGCGGGTGTGCCAGCACCGATGAACGACCAGCGCGACCACGAACGACCGTTCTCCGCCGACTCCAACAGGAAGGTGCCCGGACGATCTCCGCCGAGCTTGCGGTAGGCGGACAGCGGAGTTTCGGAATCGGCGAGAACCTTCCGAACCACCGGAACGACGCGATGTTCGGCGGCAAGCGCTCGGAATTCCGCTCGACTGGTCGTCGCCCCCCTGTCGACGCCGTCGTGAGCACCGGGCAGTGTCGTGGTCTCGCCATGCATACGCCCATCTTCTCAGGTGCTGCACTCGACTCTCGCCGCACGGTAGCCTCCGTGCATGAAACCAGGCGACAAAGTCCTCGACTTCACGCTTGCGGACCAGAGCGGCACGCCCCGTTCGCTCGATGCCCTGTTGAAGGAAGGTCCGCTGGTGCTGTTCTTCAACAGGGCGCACTGACTCCCGGATGCACCGCGGAGGCTTGCCATTTCCGCGATCTCGCAGCCGAATTTGCCGAGGTCGGTGCGTCACGAGCCGGAATCAGCAACGACACCGTCGCCAAGCACGCCGAGTTCGCCGATGTGAAATCCTTCGACTACCCACTTCTTTCCAACGAGGACGGTTCCATCGCAACGCAATTCGGCGTCAAGCGCGGACTTCTCGGCAAGCTGTCTCCGGTGAAGCGGTCCACTTTCGTCATCGGCACCGACCGCACCCTGCTCGAGTCCTTCTCGAGTGAGTTTCGGTTCGAAGCGCACGCCGACCATGCCCTCGAATTCCTACGAGCTCGCGCGAAGAAGTAGGCCCCGGACACCGAGAAGCCGCGGCGGACACGTTCTACTTTCACGAAGAGTGACAGACTTGTCTCGACGAGTGCTCATGTTCGTGTTCGAAGGAAGGGCTCACCGCGATGGACAGGTCGATGAACGTGACGGCAGAAGGCGCCGAACCTCGTTGGCTCACCGACGATCAGCAAACTGC
Source organism: Mycobacteriales bacterium (assembly GCA_038198705.1). Classification (GTDB taxonomy): domain Bacteria; phylum Actinomycetota; class Actinomycetes; order Mycobacteriales; family Mycobacteriaceae; genus Rhodococcoides. Next base: position 27,974 of record JBBPZN010000178.1, on the reverse strand, counting down.
GTGGCGATCGCTGGTGGCGCTCCTGACACGACTCCCTGCCGCCCTCGATACTCAGCTGCAACGAGATTCGGGGCTCACCCACTTCGACTACTTCGTATTGTCCGTACTCTCCGAGCATCCGGATCGGCGTATTCAGCTACGCGATCTGGCCAAGTTCGCCAACGCTTCCCTGTCCCGCCTCTCGCACGTGGTCACCAAGCTCGAGAAGGTGGGCTGGGTGCGCCGCGAGAGCATCCCCGGCAGCAGAGGTTCGTACGCAGTGCTCACTGACAGCGGGATGGACAAGGTCGTCGAATCCGCGCCCGCTCACGTGGCGACAGTGCAAGCATTGCTGTTCGAAGGACTCGGTGACTCCGAAGTCGCTCGACTGGCCGCACTCAGCGAAGTCATGCTCCGGCAACTCGACAAAGGCATTGCCGAAGGAACAGGCAAAGCCTGAGATGCGAGCCCAGCAGCAGTCAGCTCAGTAATACGTCCGAGTCGAAGCACGTGTGGTCGCCGGTGTGGCACGCTGCACCTTCCTGATCGACCACCAGCAGGACGGTATCGCCGTCGCAATCGAGGCGCACCTCGTGTACGTACTGCGTATGTCCCGACGTCTCCCCCTTGACCCAGTACTGCTCACGTGAGCGGGAGTAGTACGTGCCTTTGCGGGTCTCGAGGGTGCGTGCGAGCGCCTCGTCATCCATCCAAGCCACCATGAGCACACTGCCCGTGCTGCGTTCCTGGGCGACCGCGCTGAACAGGCCCGCCTCGTTTCGCTTGAGACGGGCTGCGATTGCCGGGTCGAGAGTCATCTTCTCCGTTATACCTTTCAGCGAACGACGATGCCGTCGCCGCGCATTGCGGCTTTGACCTGACCGATCGTCAGATCACCGAAGTGAAATACGCTGGCCGCGAGTACCGCGTCTGCACCTGCAGTGACCGCCGGTGAAAAATGCTCCACCGCGCCTGCTCCCCCGCTCGCGATGACCGGGACGTGCACAGCTGCGCGAACAGCCGCGATCATCGGCAGGTCGAAGCCGGCCTTCGTGCCGTCGGCATCCATCGAATTGAGCAGAATCTCACCGACTCCGAGTTCCGCACCGCGCGTTGCCCATTCGATCGCGTCGATCCCGGTCCCACGCTTTCCGCCATGCGTGGTGACTTCCCAGCCCGAGGGAGTATCGGGTTGCCCGTCGGGAACGGTTCGTGCGTCGACCGAGAGCACGATGCACTGCGATCCGAATCGCTCGCTCAACTCGCGTAGCAATTCGGGACGAGCAATCGCTGCGGTGTTGACGCTGACCTTGTCCGCCCCTGCACGCAGCAAACGATCCACGTCGTCCACGGTCCGCACACCGCCACCGACGGTGAGCGGGATGAACACCTGCTCGGCCGTCCGACTGACGACATCGAGCATCGTGCCTCGATCCGACGTGGATGCCGTCACATCCAAGAACGTGAGTTCGTCGGCTCCCTGGGCGTCGTATGCGGCGGCGAGTGCCACCGGATCACCGGCATCGCGAAGATTCTCGAAGTTCACACCTTTGACGACTCGTCCGGCGTCGACGTCCAGACACGGAATCACACGCACGGCTACGGTCATCGAACTCGCCCTTCGAGAAAGTCAGCTGGATCTCCCAATGCACTGATCACGTTCAACAGTTCTTCGTGCGCACCCGGTGACGCCGCCACGACCGACTTCGACTCGATGGTCCACGGTTCGCCGGCCAGGTCGGTGACCACGCCCCCGGCCGCCTCGACGAGGAGTGCGCCCGCGGCGTTGTCCCAAGCCTGATGGCCGAATACGACGCACCCGCCGAGCACCCCGCTGGCGGTGTAGGCCAGGTCGATTCCGGTGGATCCGTGCATTCGGATGCGAGAGGACACCTGGGAAAGCTCCTCGAGAATCCGGACCCGGTACAGCCCGGGCGTCCGTCCCCGGCTCGCGATGTTGAACGCGCCGAAGCCGATCATCGAGTCCCTGAGCGATCGCTCCTCGAGACGCGGTAAAGCAACGCCGTTGAGATGGATCGGCCCACCTACGGTAGCGGTGAAACGCTGCTGAATGAGCGGCAACCACGTCAAGCCGAGCACCGGCACACCGTCGTCGAGAAGCGCCAACAATGTTCCGGCAGAGGGCAATCCGGCCGAGTAGTTGAATGTGCCGTCGATCGGATCGAGGACCCATATCGGGCCTTCGTTCAGATCTGGACCACCGAACTCTTCACCGTGCACCGGAATCCCGGTCTGCTCGAACAACTCTGCACTCAGCCGTCGTTCCAACTCGAGATCGACGGCCGTGGCAAAATCATCGGGCCCCTTCTGGATGGCGCTCGGGGCACCGACACCGGCGACGAACCGATCGTGTGTGCCGTCGAGTAATCCGCTTGCGATGCTCAGCAGTCGCTGCGGGTCCAGAGGGAGGCTCATCCTGCTATCCGGATACTGCCGCGAGGGCGTCCGGCAATGTGAAACGTCCTGCGTACAAAGCCTTTCCGACGATCGAACCCTCGACACCGACGTCGACCAAGTCCGCGATAGCGCGAAGATCATCGATGGTCGACACGCCGCCAGAGGCTATGACGGGTGCGTCGGTCTTCGCGCACACCTGGCTCAGGAGTTCGAGGTTCGGGCCGGTCAACGTTCCGTCTTTGGTTACGTCGGTAACGACATACCGCGAACATCCGTCACGCTCGAGCCGCTCGAGAACCTCCCACAGGTCACCACCGTCACTGACCCAACCGCGGCCCCGTAACCGGTTCGCACCGTCGACGATGAGCACATCGAGACCGACTGCAACACGATCGCCGAACTCGCCGATAGCACGCGAACACCACTCTGGATCCTCGAGTGCCGCAGTGCCGAGGTTCACCCGAGCACAACCAGTGGCGAGCGCGGCTCTCAGTGACTCGTCGTCGCGGATGCCTCCGGACAATTCCACCTTGACATCCAGCTCACCGACGACGTCCGCGAGCAACTCGCGGTTGGAACCACGACCGAAGGCGGCATCGAGATCGACGAGATGCACCCACTCGGCACCGTCCCTCTGCCACGCAAGGGCGGCATCCCGCGGGGATCCGTACTTGGTTTCGCTCCCCGCCTCTCCCTGAACGAGACGGACAGCTTCGCCGCCTGCGACATCTACAGCAGGCAATAGGACCAGGCTCACGTGCGGTTATACTACTGGTCCGTCTGCCTCACCCGAACGTCGGGGCGGGCCAGTCTCGCGTCGAGCCGGGGACGCTCATTCGTCGGGGCCCAGACCGTGCCGCGTCATGCGCGTCGAGACGACGCCCATCGCCGTGATGGCTGCCGCAATACCGATCGCCACGATGAGCAGACCCCACCCCGGGCCCGGACGAAGCAGCGCTACGACCACTGTCGTGATCACCAACATCAGAGTAGCGCTGCCGAGAGACGCGATCGCGAGACGTCCGAACGAGAACTCGCGATCGCGCTTACTCACAGCGAATCGACCCAGTTCTTCAACAGTGCAGCCCCTGCGTCCCCGGACTTCTCCGGATGGAACTGGGTGGCCGACAACGGCCCGTTCTCGACCGCGGCGAGGAAATCGCCACCATGGTCGGCCCAGGTCAGCATCGGCGCTGCCAAGACCTCCGACGGCTCGAGTTCCCAACGCTGCGCTGCATACGAGTGAACAAAGTAGAAGCGAGTCTCGGCATCGATACCGTCGAACAGGACACTCTTCTCGGGAGCGCGGACGGTATTCCATCCCATGTGAGGCAAAACCAGCGCCGCAAGCCGGTCGACGGTGCCAGGCCACTCCCCGCAGCCAGCCGCCTCGATCCCGAATTCGACACCCCGTTCGAACATGATCTGCATCCCGACGCAGATGCCGAGCACCGGGCGCCCACCGGCCAACCGTTGACCGATGATCCGATCACCCTTGACCGCCAGCAGGCCTTCCATGCACGCAGCAAACGCGCCGACCCCGGGAACGACGAGGCCATCGCAAGCGAGCGCGGCCTTCGGATCTGCAGTGACGGTGACGTCCGCACCGACTCGATCCAGCGCTCGCTTCGCGGAGTGCAGATTGCCCGAGCCGTAGTCGAGCAACACCACAGATTTCATGCCGCGAGTCTATCGGTCGCTCTTCGAGCCGATATCGCCACCGCTACCGCCATGATCGCAGCCACGGCTGCGGCCATCCCGAAACCGGCGGAGTAACCGGCTGTTCCGACGATGAGCCCCAGCGCCAACGCCCCGGCCCCGGTACCGGCATCGAAACCGATGTTCCAGGCCGCGCTGGCTTGGCTGTAACGCTCCGGTCCGGCAGCGCGGAACACCATCACCAGACTGTCGTTCTGAGTGGCTCCGTATCCGACACCGAAAACGACGGCGGCGATCAGAAACACCGCCGCGGGAGTACTGCCCGACACCGCGAAGGCGAAGACCGCCACGCCCAGCGCAACTGCCACCAATGCGGGCGCAAGCGACCGGCCGATTCCGATACGATCGGCTACCCAGCCTGCCCCGTAACGACCGACGAGCATCGCCCCACTGATCACCGAGAGCGCGATGCCGATCAACGAAGCGCGCTCGGATTCGGCGATCGGCAACAGAGTCGTCAGTCCCCCGAACGACGCCGACGCCGCCGCGATGGCGAGGCACGGGACGACGAACTGCACTCTGCTGGTTCGAACCTCGGCATGGGACCCTCTCGAGCGAGGTACCGGACGAATTCGAGGCAGAAAGGCGATCCCGATCAACCCCAGCATCGGGACGAGTGCACCGAGGACGTACACGAGGGTCGGGGCAACGGAGAAGACAGCAAGACCCACGGGGAGAGTGACCATCTGTGAGGACGCGATAGCGATTCCCTGGGCTCCCGTTGCGCGACCCAACTGCGCCGCCGGCGCAAGCTCGGCGACCAAGGCTGCACCCGCAACCGTGAGCATCCCGAAGCCGATACCGCGCACGGCAGAAATAGCCAACGCGGGCCCCGCAGCCACGGACACGGCGAACACGATCGCCGGCAAACCCAACAGTGCGCATCCGGCAGCGAGGACGAGTCGATGACCGAAGCGACGAAGAAGGCGAGGAACCAACAACTGCGTAGCCACGGTGGTGGCCATGAAGATCGCAGTGCTTGCGCCGGCCAACGCGTCCGAACCGCCGTTTTCCGAAATTGCCAGTGGAACTACGGGCAGAAGTAGACCGAATCCACCGAACGCCGCTGCGCCCATGACCATGGCTGCGGGAAGCCCGCGGATGGCGAGCAACGAACTCAAACCGACATCACAAAGTGCCCTTGGTGGATGGGATTCCGGTCATCCTCGGGTCGTACTCGACTGCTTCACGCAACGCTCGGGCCACCGCCTTGAACTCGGCCTCGGTGATGTGATGCTGGTCGCGCCCGTACAGCACGCGCACGTGCAGCGCGATGCGTGCGTTCATCGCCAACGACTCGAAGACGTGACGATTGATCACCGTCGCGTAGGGAACTCCGGGATAGCCGCCGATGATCGAATGGACCATGTAGTCGGGCTCACCGGTGTGCACGCAATACGGCCGGCCGGAGACATCCACGGACGCATGTGCGAGCGTCTCATCCATCGGAATGAACGCATCACCGAATCTAGTGATCCCCGCTTTGTCACCCAACGCCTGACCGAGTGCCTGACCGAGCACTATCGCGGTGTCCTCGACGGTGTGGTGGGCCTCGATCTCGATGTCACCTTTGGCGTGCACCGTGAGGTCGAACCGGGCGTGTGTGCCGAGGGCGGTGAGCATGTGATCGAAGAACGGCACCCCAGTGGAGATGTCGACGACACCGGTGCCGTCGAGATTCAGCTCGACCGAAATATCGGACTCTTTCGTCGCGCGTTCGATACGCGCGATCCTGGGCGCCGTGGTCATCTGGTGGACTCCACTTCTTGTTCGGTCTGCAGTTCGGTGCGTGCGAGTCTCGCACTCACCTCGAGGAATCGATCGTTTTCGGCGTCGAGGCCGATCGTGGTGCGCAGATAACCGGCGATGCCGACGTCCCTGATCAGCACCCCGTCGTCGAGATAGCGCTGCCACGTCGCCGCTGAGTCGGCAAACCGGCCGAAGAGAACGAAATTGGCATCGCTGGGAATGACGTCGTATCCCATATCGGTCAGCGCAGCCATGACCCGATCGCGTTCGGCCGACAGGCGCGCAACACTTCCGAGAGTTTCCGCTGCATGCCGAAGAGCAGCCAACGCCGCGGCCTGGGTGATGACAGAAAGGTGATAAGGCAAGCGCACCAACAACATTGCCTCCACCACGGCCGGCGCTGCAGCAAGATAGCCGAGTCTGCCACCGGCGAAAGCGAAGGCTTTGCTCATGGTCCGACTGACCACGAGCTTGCTCGGGTAGTCCCCGATCAGACCCAGTGCGCTCGGCAGTGCCGAGAACTCCGCATACGCCTCGTCGACGATGACGATGCCGTTCGCAGCGTCGAGTATCCGTCGTAGATCCGCTTCACCGATGCTGTGTCCGGTCGGATTGTTGGGGCTCGTCACGAAGACGACGTCGGGGTTGCGATCGCCGATCACACTGACGGCGTGGTCGATATCGAGCGAGAAGTCTTCTCGCCGATTCGCCTCGACCCACTCGGTCTGAGTTCCCGATGCGAGGATCGGGTGCATCGAATACGACGGCACGAAGCCGAGCGATGTTCGCCCCGGTCCGCCGAATGCCTGCAGAAGCTGTTGAAGGATCTCGTTGGACCCGTTCGCAGCCCAGACATTGGCTGTGTCCACCACAATTCCGGTGTGCGAGGTCAGGTACTCGGCCAGTGCCGTACGGAGGGCGACGGCATCGCGATCCGGGTACCGGTGCAGCTGAGCAGCTGCAGCACGGACCGACTCGGCTACATCGTCCACCAGGGCCTGGGTAGGCGGATACGGATTTTCGTTGGTATTGAGCTGCACCGGTACGTTCAGCTGCGGCGCGCCGTACGCCGACTGCCCACGCAGACTGTCCCGTAACGGCAAATCGTCGACGGTGATCGACTGACCAACGACACCGCTCACGACGACACGGCTCACGAGGACAACCCTTCGAAACGAAGCCGGACTGCCTCACCGTGCGCTGGAAGATCCTCGGCATTGGCAAGTGCGATCACGTGACCCGCGACATCCTTCAACGCCGCTTCCGAATAGTCGACGACATGGACGCCACGCAGGAACGTCTGAACATTGAGTCCGGACGAGTGACGGGCACAACCCGCCGTCGGTAGAACGTGGTTCGAGCCCGCGCAATAGTCACCGAGACTGACCGGAGACCAGGCCCCGACGAATACAGCGCCCGCACTGCGCACCTTCGCAGCGACAGCAGCGGCATCGTTCGTCTGAATCTCCAGGTGCTCGGCCGCATACGCATTCACGACGGCAAGGCCTTGCTCGATGTCGTCGACGAGGATCGTTCCGGACTGCTGGCCGGACAGTGCTGTCGCCACGCGCTCGGCGTGCTTGGTGAACGCGAGCTGTGCCTCCAGCGCTGCATCGACGGCGTCGGCGAGCTCCGGACTCGGGGTGACGAGAACACTCGCCGCCATGACGTCGTGCTCGGCTTGGCTGATCATGTCGGCGGCGACGTGTTTCGGGTCCGCGGAATCGTCGGCCAGAATCGCAATTTCGGTGGGACCGGCCTCGGCATCGATTCCGACGAGTCCGCGACACAGCCGCTTGGCTGCCGTGACGTAGATATTGCCGGGTCCGGTGATCAAATCCACCGGCGCCAGTTCCGTTCCGTCGGTGTCCGTGCCGCCATAGGTGAGCAACGCGATACCTTGCCCGCCGCCGACTGCCCATACTTCCTCGACGCCGAGCAGTTGTGCGGCGGCCAGAATGGTCGGGTGCGGCAATCCGCCGAACGCGGCCTGCGGTGGGGACGCCACGACCAAGGAACCGACGCCCGCAGTCTGGGCGGGAACGACGTTCATGACGACCGAGGAGGGATAGACGGCGTTTCCGCCTGGAACGTAGAGGCCGACACGGTCGACCGGGATCCACCTCTCGGTGACCGTTCCACCGGGGACCACAGTGGTGGTGGTGTCGGTGCGCCGTTGTTCGGCGTGCACCAATCGTGTCCGTGCGATGGCGACCTCGAGGGCCTCGCGCACTGCGGGGTCCAACTCGGCAAGAGCGTCGACGAGTGCCTGCACAGGGACGCGAACCCGGTCCGGACGGACGCCGTCGAACTGCTCGGAGTAGTCGAGTGCGGCGTCGGCGCCGCGATCGCGAACTGCCTCGACGACAGGGCGCACCTGATGCAGAACAGCATCGACATCCACTCCACCTCGTGGGAGAGCGCCGCGTAGTTCGGCAGTGGATGGAGTTCGACCGCGTAGATCCACGCGAGCGAGCTCGATGCGGGCAGACATAGTGTTCCCCTTCGAGGGTCGAAAGATTTCGGTTGCGAACCTCCAGGATAGTTCCCCCGGATTCGGCTCCTGCTTCACGTCCTGCGCTCGACTACCGCTTCGTGCTCGGGAACGATCACGAAGGTCCGACCCTAGAGCGTGGAGAAGCTGCACCGCGAGTCGATTTCCGTCGGCCGGCTCGAGGCGGACGGCAGCACCGAGCGACAGAAGTGGCGCCTTTTCAGATGCCGAGCTCAGATACCGAGCGAATGCGACAGCATCGGCCACGACGCGTGGAGGTCGTCCTGCCAGTAACCCCAAGAGTGAGTTCCGACGGGACGGAAATTCACCTCGGCAGGGATTCCGAGTCGGTACAGCTCCTTGGCCATGTTCGATGTGCAGAAATTCACGACGGCCTCGATACCGCCGCCGACCAGTAGCTGGTCCGGGAACAGTGTGGCCTTGCCTTCCGCGAATCGAGGATTCAGCGGCGTGTCGTTGGGGATGCCGGGTAGCCCGGCGCCGGTGCTCATGTAGATCTCGGTGCCACGCAGCTTTTCAGCGTTGAGGAGCGGGTCGTTTTCACGCCACACCGGTCCGTCCAGCGGTCCCCACATGTTCTCGACGTTTCCGCCGCCGTACAACTCGACAACCAACTTCACGAACTGCTGCCCGAGCGGATCGGACGTCTGCGCGCATCCACTGTAGGCGGCCACGCCCTTGTAGAGACCCGGATAGGCAATGGCCAAGTTCAGAACCGAAGTGCCGGACATGGAGAGGGCCGCTATCGACTGGATTCCGTTGGTATCGAACTGAGCATCGATCAATGGTGGGAGTTCTTCGCCGATGAAGGTCTGCCACTTGTTTCGACCGAGGACTGGATCATCGCTTATCCAGTCGGTGTAGTAGGACCATTTTCCGGACTGTGGAGTAACCACGAAAGCGTTCTTGTCGGCAAAGAATTCGGTCGAGTCCGTCTGGGACTGCCACGTTGCGGAGTCCTCGCCGCCTCCAGCGCCATTCAACAGGTAGAGAACTGGCCGTGGAACGGAGCCATCTGCGGGGGTCATCACCTGGACTGCAATGTTCTTGTCCATGGCCGCCGAGTAGACCTCCAACCTCGACTGCCGATCATCGATGCGGGTGGACGACACGATGCGCGAACCATCACCGGATGTCGCCGATGTCACGGGCAGGTCCTCGGCGGACACGACGCTCACACCTACCGCGGACGGCGTCAACACACACAACATCACCGCTGTGCATGTCACGATTGCGTTCTTGATCTTCACGCGTCCGCCCTCCGGCGATGCTTCGACGTTAGTTCGGCGAACAGTATCACTGCCACCTACGAACGAGGCCGACAATTCCGACCTGTAACCGAACCCGCTGCGGGTCGAGTCCTCTCGCACATACCTACCGACGAGCAGTTCAGGAATACCGACGTGCCAGATTGTCCAGCGTCGCGCTGATGCCATCCGCGTTCTTCTGCGGCATCCCGAACATCTCCAGCATTTTCGGCGCCTTGGCGGCTGCGTAGCGGAACGATTCCGTGACCGTGGTCGTACCCGGTGTCTTCTCCTCGAACTCCCACCGCCACGTATGCCCCAGGGGATGCCGCCATTCGATTGCCTTGCTGGTGCCGGAGTCGATGAAGTCGGTCACCGTGCTGGTGATGCGGTACGGAACGCCGTACTGCTTCATTCCGACCGAGAACTTGGCACCCTGCTTCAATCGATCCGGTCCCTTGACCGTGTCCTTCACCGTGCCCGAGCCGTCGAGTTCACCGTGCCGATGTGGGTCCGCGACGATAGCGAAGAGATCGGCGGCGGGCGCTCGTACCTCTATCCGGCGAGCAACGATGCGATGTCCTTGGTCGACGATCTGTGTAGAAACCATGACGTGCTCATACCCGTATTCTGCCCATCCATGCGAGCCGTGACGGATCCACCATGTTCAATGGATCGATGATTGCAGCGAAGACCGTCGATCAGGGCAAGAAAAGCGAAGGGCCGACGTACAGCGAGGCTTTCGAAATATGAGTCGCAGTTGCCCATGTCTGCGCGGTGAGCCCTTCGACCGCTGTTGCGAACCGTTCCTGATCGGAACAGCGGCCGCACCTACGGCCGAGCACTTGATGCGATCGCGATACAGCGCCTTCAGCGTCGGCGACGCCGAATACCTGTTGAACACCTGGCACAATTCGACGGCTCCGACCGAGTTGACGCTCGACCCGCAACAACGCTGGTACCGATTGGACGTCCACCGAACCTTCGAAGGAGGGCTGATGGACCAGACAGGCGAGGTCGAATTCAGTGCGTTCTATCGCCATCCCGAGGGCAACGGGATGCTCAGAGAATCTTCTCGATTCGTTAAAGAGGACAACCGATGGATCTACCTCGACGGCGTCCTGGTGCAGTAAGCACCTGTACTACCGCTGTTTCTGTGGCCGGTTGGTAGCGGCCCGTCGCGCCTCGTCCTTCGCCTTGACCCGCACGGCCTCCGCGCGGACCTCATCCTGCGTACGACGCTCTCGAACCAGCCACTCGGGCTGCTCCTGAAGAAGCCGGCCGATCTCGGCTTCGGTCAGGGCGTCGGTGATCTCGGCTCGTGCAAGTCCTGCGATGGACACCCCGAGCTTGCGCGCAATGACGTCCTTCGGGAACGGGCCGTTCTCTTGGAGGTCGACAAGCCACTGCGGCGGTTCATTGCGCAATGCGTCCAGTTCGGGGCGGGAAATGGACGCGGCCTGAAACTCTTCCGGCGCTGCGGGAAGGTAGATGCCGAGCTTGTTCGCCGCGGTAAGGGGCTTCATCTGCTGTGGTTTATTCTCCGGGCTCACCCCGACAGCCTATCTGCCCACAGTTGGACCGGACGCCACTGTCCAGGACAACGGCCCGGGTCGCCTACTGTTGAGGTGTGAATTTCGACGTGCAGTCCCTCCGCTGGTACATCGCCGTCGCGGAAGAATTGCATTTCGCTCGCGCTGCCAAAACTTTGAACATCGCCCGAACACGATTGAGTACCGCAGTCATCGAACTCGAATCCGAACTCGGTTACTCGTTGTTCGTCCCCGGCGCGTCGCCGACAGAGCTCACCGACCGTGGCGCCGAATTTCTTCGGACCGCACGCGTGAGGGTCGCCGAGGAAGACGAACTACTGCGTGCCGATGCGTCGAACGAGCAGTCCGCCACGCTCACCGTCGGTTTCACCGAAGGCGTCACGCCGACCAAGTGGACCCGAATCTGGTCCGAGCGATTCCCCGACATCGCATTGGAACTGATCCCCACCACAGCCGACACACAGGAGTCTTCGCTTCGATCGGGCGTGGTCGATGTCGGTTTCGTACGGCTCCCGGTCGACCGGAACGATCTCAACGTCATCGGCCTCTACGAGGAAGTGGCGGTGGTGATCGTTCCCAAGGACCACCCGGTCGCCGCATTCGATCGCATCGCCGTGACAGACCTCGCCGACGAGCACCTGTTGCAGGAACCGTCCGAGGTTCCCGAATGGGCGTCGATCGCCACCGAAATCGCCGACGGCACGAGACTGGCACCGCCGCAGGTGAGTTCACACGCCGAACTGGTCGAGTACGTTGCCGCCGGGCTGGGGATCGCCGTTCTCCCACAGTCGATCGCCCGATTGCACAGCCGCAAGGACCTCGTGTATCGCCCGATCGACGGCGTAGCGGGCTCCCCCATCGCCATTGCATGGCTCATCGACAAGACCACCGAAGAGCTCGAGGACTTCGTCGGCATCGTCCGAGGCCGCTCGGTCCGAAGCTCGCGGGGAACTCCGACGCCACCCACCAGTGCAGCGAACCGCAACAACAGTGCGGCAAAGAAGAAGCAGCAAATGGCCGCGAAGTCGAGCCAGCCGGCCAAGGGCGCACGAGGAAGCAGGAAGAATCCCTCCGGCAAGCGACCGAGGCGACCCTAGTCATCGGGCTATTTGCATAACCCGATGACCAGGGCCGACCACCTTCCTCGCGGGGCTACTACGACTTCCACGCCGTCCCGAAGAGCGCCATTGAATTGGAGGAGCCCACCACTCCATGCACGGTGGGGTTCCACACGACGAACTCAGCGAAGGAACTGTAGACCAAGAAGGGCACGTCCTTGTTGACCTGCTGCTGAATCTGGTCGATCAGTTCGGCCTTCTCATCCTTGTCGGAGGCCAACTGCAGATTGTCGATCAGCGAGTCCATTTCTGGGCTGGTGTACATCCCATAGGTTTGCTTGCCTTCGCTGTGCATCGTTGCCTGCATCTTTGGAAATGGGTCGGATTCGCGATAGGACAGACCCCACGCCGCGAGATCGTAGTTCCGTTCCTTGGCGATGGTGCGGACCTGGTCACCGATTGTCGGCATCAAGTTGACCTGGACATCGAAGCCAACCGCTTCCAGTTGCGCTTCGACGGCGAGCGCAGTCTGCTGCGAGGCCGGGTCTGATGCGTCGATCACTTCGAGTTTGCCGTTGTAACCGTCTGCCATCGCCTCTGCAAGCAATTGCTTGGCTTCTTCAGGGGCAACGGGCGTGGCCTGGGTCTGCGTGTGCCAGCGCGAATACTCCGGGAAAATCGTGCCGTTTCCCAGGTCGGGATCGTCGAATGCGCGCTGGGTGATGATCTGCGGATCCACGGCAAGCTGCATCGCCTGACGCACGCGTGGGTCAGCGCCGGGACGGCCCTCCGAGGCATTGATGAGCGCGGCGTTTCCGGCGGCGGTCATGTTCACATAGCCGCTCATCCCGCGCTCCACGACCTCGTCGACCTCGTCGGGTTCGCGGACGAACGTCGAGTCGATGCCGCCGTTGTACATAGTTTCGAGTCCGACCTGCGTCCCAGGCAGATACACGATGCGTAGCGCATCCAGGTTCGGCTCGCCTGCCCAGTAGTCGTCTCGTGCCGACAACGTCATGCTGTCAGCCTGAGCCCAGGTAGCAAGGGTGAAGGGTCCTGCCCCGATCGGCGTGAACTTTCCGTCCGGACCGTCCGACTCGGTGGAGACGATCATGCCCGGACCGGTTGTGAGCAACCCGGGAAAGTCGGACCAGGACTTATTGAGTGTGTAGGTGACGGTCCGATCGCCCGATGTCTCGATGCTCTCCACGCTGTCGTTCCATAGCGCGGCCTCCGGAGCAGGCTTGGCAGCATAGCGTTCCTGGCTCGCTTTCACCGCCGCCGCATCTACTGGCATGTTGTTGGAGAAACTCACGCCGTCCCGCAACGTCAGGGTCCAGGTTCGAAAGTCGTCGTCGTGGTCGAGGCTCTGCGCCATCTGCGGAACGAATTCGTTGGACTCGGTGTCGAATCGCAGCAGTGAATCGTAGATGTTCAGCATCTCTACGCCACCCGTGGTGACTGCGGCGATCGCCACTGTTGGGTCCAGCGCCGCCGGCTCCGAGTACGCCCCGAAGGAAAGGGTGCCGCCGGAGACGGGATCACCACTGTCGGTGGCCCCCCTCATGCCCTCGCTCAACTCGTCGGTGGTGGCCCCGCCACCGGTGTCGGCTCCGCTGGCGCAGCCGACAAGCAACAGCGTGGCCGCGACGGGTACCGCGATCGACTTCCACAGCAATTCCTTGTTGCGATACATAGAAGGCATCCTTACTTTCTCGATGGTGATTTCCTCTCTGTGGGATCGCTCCGCGGCGGTGCGACACCGCGGAACGCTCGACCGGAAAGCTCTCGAGATGCGCTGAGCGCGGCGGTGAGCACCGGCGGCGCAGTTTGATTGATCGCCATTACATCGGGCACTGAGTACACAGTCCGATCAGCCTCTCACGCCCCGAACCGAAGCGTCTGTTGAGCAAGCGCTTGATTTTGACACTAACAGCAGTCCGCTGGAAAGCAAACGTTAGAAGTGAAACCAGTCACAGATCGACGAGGTCGCGCCTCACCGGACTGTCGAAGAATCAACACCCAGTGCCAGAAGGCGTCAGACCCGCCCCACGAGACCAATCGTTGTCAGTCGAGACCGGGCCGTCGCGCCATTCGAGAAGACAGACCTACCGGGGTCCGCAGCACACCGGTGATCAGCCGCTTTGCACGCAGATACGCAGCACTGTCAGCGAATCGTCATCTGGCCACCGTCGATGTTCCACGACTGCCCGGTGATCCACCGTCCCTTGTCGCTGGCAAGAAATGCCACGGCAAACGCTATTTCTTGCGGGGTGCCGGCTCGGCCCAACGGCACCCGCTCTTCGATCAGCACGTCCCACTGGTCGGCTGTCAGATCGTCCAGACGTGAAGTGGACACGATCCCCGGGCACAGGGCATTGACCCGAATCTGCTCGCTACCCAATTCCTTGGCCATCGACGAGGTCAGGGACTGCACTGCAGCCTTCGAGGCCGAGTACGCCGCCGCGTTGGCACCGCTGATCTTTCCAGCGATGGAGGAGATGTTGACGATGGTTCCGCCGCGACCCTGCGTTACGAATTGGCGAGCGAATGCCCTGCTCATCAAGAAGGTCCCGCGCACGTTCACCCGCATCACGAAATCCCAGACGTCCGCTGCCAGGTCCGTGACCGGGACGCGATCCCCAGCGCGAGCGGCCGCAGCGTTGTTCACGAGGATGTCGGCTCCACCGAACTCCGCGACCACCTTGTCCAGCAACTCGTCCACTGCGGCCTCGTCGGAGACGTCCAGTACCGCGGTGAGCGCGCGGACCCCGAGGCCCCGCGCCTCCTCCGCCACAGACTCGATGTCCCGCCATCCGCTAGCCCGTTCCTCGTCCGTGTACCGGTCGGGAGTGCGCCCCGTGCCCGTGAGCACCAGATCGCAACCCTCGCGCGCGAGCTCCATCGCGATGGAGCGGCCGATGGATCTGATACGGCCTGCGCCCGAAATCACCGCCACCTTGCCCGCGAGCCCGCTCGCCTGCGCGCTGCCCGTCATAGCCGCTCGATAATCGCGGCGCTTGCCATGGCCCCGCCTGCGCAGACGGCGATCAACCCGAATTGCTGATCGCGAAGCTCGAGCTCGTCGATTATCGCCGCGATCAACCTGATGCCGGTCGAGCCCACCGGATGACCCAGCGCGATCGCGCCGCCGTTGACATTGAGTTTGTCCGGATCCACCGCATGCACCTGCGCCATCGACATGGGCACCGAGGCAAAGGCCTCGTTGACCTCGACCAGATCCATGTCGGACATGGTCATACCGGCCCGCTCGAGCACCCGCTGGGCAGCTTGCACAGGCCCGTCCAGTAGGAACTCGGGCTCGGCACCGATCAGGCATTGGCTCACCATGCGGGCGCGCGGACGCAGGCCGAGGTGCCGGGCGCGCGACTCGTCCATCAGGATCGCCGCGGTTGCACCGTCCGAGATCTGCGAGGCGGTGCCTGCTGTGTGCAGCCCACCGTCGATCATCGGACGCAACGTGGACAGCGCTTCCATGGAGGTTTCCCGCAGGCCCTGGTCGCGATCGATGACGGTGGAGCCGTCGGGCCCGGGCACTGTAATCGGAATGATCTGACGATGGAATCGATGCTCGCTCCACGCCGCAGCAGCGCGCTGCTGTGAACGTAGTCCGAACATGTCCAGGTCCTCACGGGTGAAGGACCGTCGGTGTGCGATTCTGTCGGCACCGACGAACTGATTCGGGACATCCAGCGTCCAATCGGCCGGCTTCGGCCCGCCGAGGCCCTCGGGAATGTTCGAGAGCAGCGGCACCCGCGACATCATTTCCACCCCGCACGCCATCCCCACGTCTATCGCGCCCAGCGCGATTTGACCGGCGATCAGGTGCGCGGCCTGTTGGCCCGAGCCGCACTGGGCGTCAATGGTGGTAGCACCGGTCTGCTCGGACAGCCCGGCATTGAGCCAGGCCGTGCGGGTCACGTCGGAGGCCTGCTCGCCGGCTTGGGTGACGCAGCCGCCGATAGCTTGCTCCACCATCTCGGATTCGACACCGACGCGTGCCAGCGCCGCGCGTTGAACCTGACCGAGCAGTTGCGCCGCGTGTAAGCCGGACAGCCAACCGCCGCGTTTTCCATAGGGTGATCGGGCGGCATCGACAATTACGGGTGTACCCATTGGGCCTCCTGAGAGTGGTGAAAGCGGGGGCGCTTGCATCACTGGCGACTGTAAGTACCGCACTGGGCGCGTCGCCGTACCGATCTCGGTGGGCGAGACACGGGCCGCACGCGGCGCTGGTTCTTCGTCTGAACTATTCGTCCTCTAAGAGGCAGAAACCACTGAAAAACAGCGTCGTCATCAGCTCGGAGAACTCTGCCAGCGTGTATTGCTTGCGATCCGGCCAATGCGTGGTCGACCACAGGGTGTCTCGCACGGTCCGGTAGACGATTTCCGGTGCGATATCGACCCGGAACGCGCCCTCCTCTGTGCCTCGCTTGATCGCCTCGAGCCAGTGCTCACGGATCCCTCTTGACGCACGGTCGACCGGTTCCAGCAGCTCGTGTTCACGAAGGTAATTGCGATCGTTCTGGTAAATCGCGGTCGCATACGGATGCAGCTCTATCACCGTGAGCGTCTCACGGATCAGCCCCCGAATGATCTCGACGGGACTCGATTCCGTCGCCTCGATCAGTGTAAATCGTGCCGCAATATCGCCCATCAAATCAGCGAGCAATTCGGCCACGATCGCGTTCTTCGACTTGAAGTAGTGGTACAGGCTCCCGGAGAAGACTCCAGCCGCCACACCGATGTCGCGGACTGTGGTCCCCGCGACGCCCTTCCTGGCGAATAACTCCGCCGAGCTATCGAGGATCTGTGCCCTGCGGTCCGGAGTCGTTGTTGTCACGTCGTCACTTCTTGTCTGTTGTCGGACACAATCGCGCCGGTGCCGTGGCGTCCTAAGATTTTTGGTGCCGAGAGCCAGCGGGACACGCCCTGACGGCAGGCATGCCGCACCACCTTCACAACTATGGCCGCATGCACTCTTTGGCTAGGTTGAGCACCCCCGCTAGCCGGCAACGTGAGCTCAGCGTAACCGACTGGGCGGGCTGGTCTGCGTCGCGGGCTCCTCGCTCCCACCACAGTTTTAATTTCTGTCCGGCCCTGATAAGCTTGAAAATCAAGCGCTTGCTCAACTCTTGGATTGCGGAGGGCATCAGTGGAACACTTGGAAAAACAATTTGCCGGCTTCATCGGGGTGGAAGCCGAGCCGCCCCGCGTGGCTCGCTACGACGTCAATGCCGCGATGATCCGCAACTGGGCCGAGGCCCACGACGACTTCAACCCGATCTACGTCGACCCCGAGGCCGCGCGTGCAACCGGCCGCAGAGATGTCATCTGCCCGCCCGCGATGATCTCTACCTGGGTCATGTCCGGCTACCGCCGCTACCGCGAGATGCAGCAGCTCCGCGCCGGCGGCGTGACCGAGGACTTCGCTTACTCGCGATTGCTCGCCTTGCTGGACGAAGCGGGTTTCACCTCGGTGGTGGCCACCAACGTCGAGCAGGAGTACTTCGCGGAGCTGTACCCAGGCGATCACGTGACGGCCTACTTCACTATCGAATCGATCTCGCCGTTCAAAAAGACCGGCCTCGGTCATGGATGCTTCATCACCTTGCTGAAGAACTACGTCAATGAGGCCGGCGACACGCTGGTGGAGGAGCGGTTCCGACTGCTCCGGTTCAAGCCCAACAGTCAGGAGACCCACTCATGAGCGAGAGCACCGAACAAGTTCGGCACACCTCGGTCCCTCGGTTGACGGTGACCCAGGACAACGACTTCTTCTTCACCGCGGCGAAAGAGGGCCGGCTCGAGATTCAGCGCTGCGCCGAGTGCCAGACGCTGCGCCACCCCCCGACCCCCGCCTGCCCGTCCTGCCGCTCGTTCGAGTGGGACACCGTGGAGTCGACGCGTAAATGCACGTTGCACAGCTTCACCGTGCTGCACCACCCGAAAGATCCCGCGTTCGAGTACCCACTGGCCGTCGGGTTGGTGGATCTCGAGGAGGGCACACGGCTGGTTGCCGATATCGCCGGCATCGACCACGACGACCTCGAGTTCGGTATGGAACTCGAGGTTACGTTCTCCGAGCACGCGCACGGGGAGATCCTGCCGCAGCTGCGCCGCCGCAGCGCAGCCGGTCTCGACGGGGAGGCCCAATCATGAGCATGCCCAAGTGCCAGGTCGGCTACCAGCTGCCCGAGCTCGATCTTCCCCTGGACCGGACGCTGATCGTCGCGGCCGCGATGGCCTCGCAGGACTACGAGGATGTCCACCACGACCCGGGCGCGGCCCAGGGGCGCGGCACCCCCGACATTTTCATGAGTATCAACTCCACGAACGGCTTCATCGACCGGTACATCACCGACTGGTCCGGGCCCGCCTCCCGCATCAAGAAGACTTCCTTGCGCCTTGGCGTGCCGAACTTCCCTGGCGACACCATGACGTTCACCGGCGAGGTCACCGCGGTCGACGGCGATGCTGTGACCGTCGAGGTGATCGGCCGCAACGCGCGGGGCCCCCATGTGACCGCCACGGTGACCGTGGAGCCGACCCCACAAGAAGGAGAGAGCACATGACCCGCGGATTCTCAGGCGCCGCCGCCATCGCCGGCATCGGTGCGACCGAATTTTCCAAGAACTCCGGTCGCAGTGAGTGGCAGCTGGCCTGCGAGTCGGTAGTTTCCGCGCTCGAGGACGCACAGATCGGAATAGAGGAGGTCGACGGATTCTCCCTGTTCACCATGGAGAACAACCCTGAGATCGCCGTCGCCCGCGCGCTCGGCATTCCTCAGCTCAAGTTCTTCAGCCGAATCCCGCACGGCGGCGGCGGCGCGTGTGCGCCCGTGCAGCAGGCCGCACTCGCCGTCGCAACCGGGGTCGCCGACGTTGTGGTGGTGTACCGCGCGATGAACGAACGGTCCGGACACCGGTTCGGCCAAGGCCCGCCCGCCTTCGCGTACAACCAGAACACGGACCAGGAGTACCGCAACTGGATCAATCCCTACGGATTGCTCACCCCCGCCCAGCAGGAGGCATTCCTGGCCAAGGTGTACATGCACAAGTACGGGGCCACCAGCGCGGACTTCGGCGCGATCTCGGTGCTCTCGCGCAAGCACGCGGCCAACAATCCAAAGGCCTGGTTTCACGAGCGACCGATCACCATCGAGGACCATCAGAACTCGCGCCTGATCGCCGATCCGATCCGGCTGCTCGACTGCTGCCAGGAGTCCGACGGCGGCGTCGCTCTGGTCATCGTCAGCGCTGAGCGGGCGCGCGACCTGCCTAACAAGCCCGCCATCATCACCGGCGCAGCGCAGGGCGTAGGCCCACAGCAGATCTCCATGAGCAGCTATTACCGCGACGACATCGACTCCATGCCAGAAGTCGACCTCGTCGCCCAGCAGCTGTGGAGCCAGTCCGGCCTCAGCCCCGCCGAGATCGACGCCGCGATCCTCTACGACGCCTTCACTCCGATGGTGCTGCTCCAGCTCGAAGAGTATGGCTTCTGCGGCAAGGGCGAGGCGAAGGACTTCATCGCCGACGGCAACCTCGAACTCGGCGGCCGCCTGCCGATCAACACCAATGGCGGCCAGCTCGGCGAGGGTTATATCCACGGAGTCAACGGCATCGCGGAGGGCGTGCGCCTGATCCGCGGCACATCTGTGAACCAGCCCACCAAGACGTTGGACAACGTACTGGTCACCGGCGGCTCCCCCGTACCCCATAGCGCTCTCGTGCTCTCAGCCGATCGCTAGCACTCCCCACTTTTCTTGTTTCACGATCAGCCATTTAGGAGTTTTCCATGACCGACCGCATCACCTACGCCCGCGCGACCCACGGCGAGGAAGAAATTCAGGCAGTCGTCGACGTGCTGCGCAGTGGCCACCAGGGCCTACGCATCGGCAAGAACGTCGCCGAGATGGAGCGTCGCATCGCGGAACTCAGCGGCAAGAAGTTCGGTGTGATGGTGAACTCGGGCTCTTCGGGCCTGTATGTCGCCGTCGAACTGCTGGACTTGCCCAAGGGAAGTGAGATCATCACCTCGCCCCTGACGTTCTCCACTGATATCGCGCCTATCGTTCGCGCCGGTATGGTCCCGGTCTTCGTCGACGTGAAGCCCAACACCGTCAACATCGACGTCAGCAAGATCGAGGCGATGATCACCGAAAAGACCGGTGCCATCTTGTTGCCGAACCTCGCAGGCAACTGCCCCGACTGGGACGCGATCCGCGAGATCGCCGATCGTCACGGCCTCAAAATCGTCGAGGACTGCTGCGACGCCATCGGCCCGACGCTCCGCGGCACCCCCACCGGTGCCCGCGCCGACATCAGTGTCACCAGCTTCTCGATGGCGCACATCATCACGTGCGCAGGTACCGGCGGCATGGTCCTGGTCGACGACGAAGCCAGCCGCGACAAGGCGCTGCTTCTGCGTCGTTGGGGCCGGCGCAGCGAGCCGAACCTGTTCGGCAGCGGCAAGGATGTCGGCCGCGTCTTCCGTGAGCAGCTCGACGGTGTCGACTACGACAACGACTTCATTTTCGACGCGGTCATGCCTTGGAATTTCGAGCCTTCCGAGCTGGGGGCCGCGTACGGCGTCGTGCAGCTGGACAAGCTTGCCGACAACTACAAGACCCGCAAGGCAACCTGGGCCGCCTACACCGAGGCATACAGCGCGTTCCCGAAGTTCTTCACCACGCCCGTCGAACTCGAAGGCCTGGACACCGCGTGGCTCTGCTATCCGGTGATGATCAACGCCGACGCACCGTTCACCCGCAGCCAGATGCAGGAGGCCATCGAGGCCGACGGCATCGACACCCGCACCGTCTGGAGCGGCAACATCACTCGACACCCGATGATGAACAACATCGAGTACCGTCAGCCCCCCGAAGGGTTGCCGGTGGCCGACGAGGTCTTCGCCCGCGGGATGACCTTGGGCATGAGCCACGGTCTGACCGATGAAGAGGTAGTCCGCATCGGTCAGAGCATCCACCGCTTTGCCTCGAAGTTCGAGTAAACGGTGAGCAAGCGATTCGAGGGACGACGCGCGGTCGTCACCGGTTCCAGCCGCGGCATCGGTGCGGGCGTTGCGGAGCGGCTTGCTGCCGAGGGTGCCGACGTGGTTCTCCTCGCGCGCACTCTCGCGCCCGGCGGGCAGCTTCCTGGCAGCCTGGAGGAGACCACCGAACGGCTGCGCCGATACGGCGGCAGAGTCGAGATGGTCGTCGCCGACCTGACCGACCCCGAGGACCGCTCGCAGGTGATCACCAAGGCGGCCGAGTTGCTCGGCGGCCCGATCGATATCCTGGTCAACAATGCGGCAGCTGCGATCTACCAGCCGCTCGCGGACTACCCGCTGCGGCGCCGCCAACTCACGTTCGAAGCGAACGTGCACGCTCCGCTCGACCTGATGCAGGCTGCGATCCCGTCGATGGTCGAGGCCGGCGCGGGTTGGATCGTCAACGTCTCGAGCGCAACGGCCCGCCACCACAAGGGTCCGCCATTCGACCTGGTGCCCCCTGGCACTTCGATGGCGGTCTACGGCGCATCCAAAGCCGCCCTGAACCGGATAACGCACGGCATGGGCGCGGAGCTCTACGGCACGGGTGTGCGGGTCAATACCGTCGAGCCGCGTGCGGCCGTTCTCAGCGAGGGCGCCACCGCATTGGTCGGTGCCACTCTCCGTCCGGACCAAGTCGAAACTCTCGAGGAGATGGTCGAGGGCGTTCTCGCGCTCTGCGACTGCGCCGCCGACGTGACGGGGCAAGTGTGTGTGAGCCTGGACCTCATCGACCAGTGGAACCTGAACACCCGCGGTCTGGACGGTAAGTCCTGGAACAACCCCGGTCGGAAAGACTTGGACAAAATTGAGGAGCTGTCATGACACCGGTGATCGTCGACCTTGCCAGGACCCCGTTCGGCAAGCGCAACGGTTGGATGTCCACGATTCACTCCGCCGAGCTGCTCGGCTTGGCGCAGCGCGGAGTGCTCGAGCGCACCGGGATCGATCCGGAGATCGTCGAGGAGGTCATCGGCGGCTGCGTTACGCCCCTGGGTGAGCAGTACGGCAACATCGCCCGCACCTCATGGCTGCACGCCGGTCTACCCCCGCATACGGGCGCGACCACAATCGACGCCCAGTGCAGCACCGCGCAGCGCGCCGTGCAGCTACTGGCTGGTCAAATCGCTGCCGGCGCAACGGATGTGGGCGTCGCCTGCGGCGTAGAGCTGATGACCCGTGCACCGCTGACCGCCAAGGTGGGCAAAGGGCTGGGCACGCCGCGGCCCGAGTCCTGGTCGGTCGAGTATCCCGACCAGTACACGGGCGCGGACCGCATAGCCCGCAACCGCGGGTTCACTCGCGAGGATCTCGACGCATTCGGTCTACGCTCGCAGCAGCTCGCGAAGGCAGCATGGGACGCGGGCAGATTCGACGCGCAGATCATCCCTGTGACGGCCCCGAGTCTCGAGCAAGGTCAGGAGCCGGTCCTCGTCACCCGCGACCAAGGTCTTCGCGAATCGAGTATCGAGGGCCTGGCGCGGCTGAAGCCTGTCCTCGAAGGTGGGCTGCATACAGCGGGCAGTTCCTCGCAGATCTCCGACGGTGCCAGCGCTGCGCTGTTGATGTCCGCTTCGCGGGCTCGCGACCTCGGCGTCCGGCCGCGGGCACGGATCGTCGCCCAGTGCATTATCGGCGGTGATCTGGAGTACTTACTGGACGGCCCGATCGACGCAGGCCGAAAAGTGCTCGAGCGCAGTGGCATGACCATTGCCGACATCGACCTGTTCGAGATCAACGAGGCCTTCGCCTCGGTCCCGATGTCCTTCGCCCAGGTGCACGGTGTGAGCGAGGACCGGCTGAACGTCAACGGGGGCGCGATCGCCATCGGTCACCCGGCCGGTGCGACCGGCATCCGGCTGCTCGCAACGGCACTCGACGAACTCGAGCGCCGCGACGCATCCACGGCGATGGTGGCCATCTGCGCCTCCGCGTCGACCACCGCGCTCATTCTCGAGCGGATCTGAGGGGCATATTGTGGCACTAGCACTCGAAGAGGAACATCGGCACCTCGCAGACTCGGTGGCCGCCTTCGGCGCGCGCGCCGATGCCATCGCGCACGGCCGAGCGAACACCACCGGTCTTGCGGCCGGAGACCGGCCCCACACGTGGGATCAGCTGGTACAGCAGCGCTTGCATGCCATCCACTTACCCGAGCAGAGCGGCGGGGACGGTGCCGGTATCACCGAGTTGGCCGTCGTCGTCGAGCAACTGGGCAAAGCCCTGTATCCGGGGCCGTTCCTACCGACCGTGATCACGAGCGCTGTTCTCACGCGGGCCCTCGGTCTCGCGGGAGATTCGGGAGCTGCAGTTGGGTTGCTCGAAGAGTTCGCGGGCGGCGCGACGGGCGCGACCGCCTTCGGCTCTGGATTGACCGCTGAGCGCACCGCTACCGGCTGGCTCGTACACGGTGTGTCCGAGCCCACTCTGGGTCTGCCCGGCGCGGAGATCGTGCTGGTCCGCGCGCTCGACGCCGACGGTTCGTCGGTATGGTTCCGGCTGGTGTCGGGTGAGACCGCTGCTGTCACCGCCGAGGAAGGCGTCGACCTGACCCGCGCCATCGGGGTGCTCACGCTCGACGGACACGCAGTCGGTGACGCAGACGTGCTGGGCGGCATCACTGATGCGGATGCAGAATGGCTGCGCAACACCCTGTTCGCTGCCGAGGCGAGTGGTATCGCGGCCTGGACGCTATCGACAGCCGTCGACTACGTGAAAACCCGTGAGCAGTTCGGCCAGGCCATCGGCACCTTCCAGGCCGTCCAGCACAAGTCCGCGATGATGCTGGTACGGGCTGAGGTCGCGTGTGCCGCGGCTTGGGATGCCGCCCGCGCACAGGAGCATGATGCCGACCAGCGTGCGCTCGTATCCGCGCAGGCGGTAGTCGCCGCGCTTGCGGCCGGCATCGACAACTCCCTCGAATGTGTGACGCTTCTGGGCGGGGTCGGCTTCACCTGGGAGCACGATGTGCACCTGTATTGGCGACGCGCGATCAGCCTGGCCACCCTCGCCGGTTCCGATCAGATGTGGGCCAAGCGACTCGGCGAACTCGCGATCACCACGACCCGGGACTTCTCCTTCATCGGAGCGGACACCTTGCCTACGCTCCGGGCAGAGGTAGCCGCAGTGCTCGACCAACTCGACGCACTGCCCGACGACGCTGTGCGCAGCGAGGGCTGGGCGCCGGAGCGTGGTGGCAGTCGACGCGCTCTACTCGCCGACGCGGGCCTGGTGGCGCCTCATTACCCGAAGCCATTCGGTCTCGGCGCAGGCCCGGAACAGCAGGCCGTCATCGCGCAGGAATTCGCGGTACGCGGGCTGAAGCAGCCGACAACCGTGATCGGCGAGTGGGTCTTGCCCACGATCCTCGAGTACGGCAGCGCCGAGCAGCAGCAGAGGTTCGTTCACTCGACGCTGCGTGGCGAGATCGTCTGGTGTCAGTTGTTTTCCGAACCCGGCGCAGGCTCGGACCTTGCAGGGCTGTCCACCGCGGCCCGCAAGGTCGACGGTGGCTGGATTCTCTCGGGCCAGAAGGTATGGAATTCGATGGCTCACGAGGCCGACTGGGGCGTGTGCCTGGCGCGGACGGATCCGGATGCGCCCAAGCACAAGGGTATTTCGTACTTCCTGGTCGACATGCGCAGCACCGGCGTCGACGTGCGTCCGCTTCGGCAGGCCACCGGATTCTCGGAGTTCAACGAGGTCTTCCTCGACGAAGTCTTCGTACCCGACGAGTGCCTGGTCTCCGAACCGGGCAAAGGGTGGCGCCTCGCGGTGACAACACTCTCGAACGAGCGACTGAGCATGGGCGGAGCCTTGGACCATGGCTCGAGCAACCGCTTCCGCGATGTCTTGGCAAAGGGCGCGCACAGTTGCTCCCGTGAGGACGCCGTACGTGCCCTGGGTTACAGCACGAGCCGCGAGCTCGCGCTGTCTGCGCTCAATCTGCGCGGCGTGTTGGCCCGGCTTTCCGGTCAGAGTCCGGGAGCGGAGATCAGCGTCGCCAAGGTCTACAACGCACTCGCCCAGCGCGAGGGCTCGCGGGAACTGCTGCGGTTGCTGGGCCCACAGGCTGCGGTCCTGGATCCGGACGCCGACCACGTGATCGACCACATCGGTCTGCCCGCCGTCCTCTTCGGCGGCGGCACCGTGGAGATCCAGCTCAATGTGATCTCACAACGAGTGCTGGGTTTGCCACGCTGACGACCCACCCTTCACAAACCCCATGAAAACTCCGTAGAAATTCCTGAACAGGAGACACCTACATGTACTTGGACTTGTCCGACAACTCGAAGGCCCTCCGCGCGGAGCTTCGCGCGTACTTCGCCGAAAACATCAACGAACAGGACCGCCGCGACCTGGTCACACAGACCGAGGGCGGACCCACCTTCGATCGCATTCTGCGCAAGATGGGTGCCGACGGCTGGCTCGGCCTCGGCTGGCCCGAGGAGTTCGGCGGCCGGGGCGAGGACCCCGAGGCGCTCTACGTCTTCTACGACGAGGTCGTGCGCGCGAACGCCCCGCTGTCGCTGGTCACGCTGAACACGGTCGGCCCTGCGCTGATCAAGAACGGCACCCAGCAGCAGAAGGACTTCTTCCTGCCGCCGATCCTGGCGGGCGAGCTCATCTTCGCGATCGGCTACACCGAGCCCAACGCGGGCACCGACCTCGCGGCTCTGGAGACCCGGGCGCGCGTCGAGGGCGACGAGCTGGTCATCAACGGAAACAAGATCTACACCAGTGCCGGAGTGTTCGCCGACTGGGTGTGGCTGGCCGTACGAACCGACCCCGACGCGCCCCGCCACAAGGGCATCTCCGTGGTGCTTGTTCCCACCAGCGCGCCCGGGTTCTCGGTCACCGAGATCCACACCGTCGGTGGCATCAGCACCTCCGCCACCTACTACGAGGACGTGCGAGTGCCGCTGTCCAACGTGGTGGGCGAGCTGAACCAGGGTTGGGGCCTGATCACCAACCAGCTCAACCACGAACGGGTGGCATTGGCCGCGCGCGGCGGCATCGCCAACGAGATGTTCGCCGAGGTGCTCGAATGGGCTAAGGCCGAGCCCGCCGGCGAGGGCGTCGTCTTCGATATCTCTTGGGTGCGCGACAAGATGGCCGAGGTGTACGCGCTGCTCAGCGCCGCGGACCTGATGAACCTGCGCCTCGTCGCAGACGTAGCCTCGAACACCCTGGGCGGCGGCGACTCCGCTGCCGCCAAGGTCTTCGGTACCGAGGGCGTCGTCAGCGCCTACGGCATGCTGCAGGAGGTCCTTGGTGCCAAGGGGCTGCTGCGCCCCGGCACCCCGGGCGCGGCCCTCGAGGGCCGCGTCGAGCAGCTCGGCCGGCGTGCGCAGAACAACACCTTCGGCGGCGGCACCAACGAGGTCATGCGGGAGATCGTCGCGGGCAAGACCCTCGGTATGACGATGGGTGCGCGTCGCCGCCCCGACGCCGCCAAGACGACAACGGGAGCGAAGTAACATGGAATTCGAATTCAATGAGGAATTGTCCGACGTCCGCGGCCTGGCAGACCAGATCTTCTCCGCCCAGTCCGATGTGACGCACTTGCGGACGGTAGAGCAGAGTGGCGGCCACGACGCCAAGTTGTGGAAGAGCCTTGCGGACTCCGACCTGCTGGGCATCGCGTTGCCCGAAGAAGCTGGCGGCGCCGGTCTGGGCATGCTCGGGCTGATGGCCGTGCTGGAGCAGCAGGGTCGCCGCGTGACGTCCGTGCCCCTCTGGTCTTCGATCGCCGGCGCGGCGCTGCCCATTGCCGAGTTCGGCAGTCCCGAGCAGATCGCGGCCTGGCTGCCGGGCCTGATCGACGGCTCACACATCGTGACCGGCGCGCTCGAGACGGGTTTCGGATCCGACGTCCCCGTGCGCGCCGAGGCCGATGGTGACGGCTGGCGCCTGCACGGTGAGATCGCGTCCGTGCCCGCCGCCGACGTGGCCGCCGCGCTGCTGGTGCCGGTCCGACTGCCCGACGGCGGCGTCGCCGTTGTGCTGGTGCGCACCGACGCCGACGGCCTGGCCCGCACCCCGCTCAGCGTCACCAGCTACGAGAGCAGCGCAGCGGTGAGCTTCGACGGCGTCTCCGTGGCCGCAGGCGACGTTCTTCCCGGCGACGGCGCGCAGATCCTGGCGTGGACGGTCCGTCGTGCACGGGTTGCACTCGCGTCGATCGCCATTGGTGTGTGCTCGGAGGCGCTCGCGCAAACCGCGGCCTACACCTCGCAGCGTATCCAGTTCGGTCGTCCGCTCTCGACGAACCAGGCCGTCGCCGTACGCGCCGCTGATGCTTATCTCGACACCGAGAGCATCCGGCTCACGACCCAGCGCGCCGCCTGGCTGATGGACCTCGGCAAGGAGGACGAGGCGGAGGCCGCGGCCCTCGTCGCGAAGTACTGGGCCTCGAAGGGCGGCCTGCGTGCCGTCCACGCCACCCAGCACCTGCATGGCGGCATGGGCGCGGACATCAGCTACCCGATCCACCGCTACTTCCTGTGGGGCCGGCAGATCGCGTTCAGCCTCGGCAGTGCGGGCGCCATCGGCACCGAACTGGGCGACGCGTTGGAGAAGGGCGCGTCGATCGGCTCGCCTGAGTGACCAGGCCCGAGAACCTCGCGGTGCGCGTGCTGCGCGCACCGCGGGGCCT
>JBBPZN010000177.1:0-47646 GCA_038198705.1 Mycobacteriales bacterium | reverse complement strand
GAAACCACCACAGATACCGGTGAAGGCGAATCTGAGAGCGCACCCGAGATCGACGAGTCCAGCGCCAAGATTCCCGCGTCCGGTGAAGGTAGCGCCGCCGAGGTCGGACCGCTCGTCCCCCTCGAGGCACCGTCCGCCGAGCGCCCACTGCCTCAGGTCACAGCCGGCGTAGTCATCAACGACGACGGCACAGCGACCATCGACATCGCCGTCGTCCCGCAGCTTTCGGAAGCGGAGAAGAAGGCGATCGCCGACGCCGAGATCGCCAGCAAGGCCGCCGCGGTAGCCTCGGTCGCCGCCCAGACTCGTTACGACGCAGCTGTCGCCGCCGCAGCAGCCTCGAACACCGCGGCAGCCAAAGCCGAGGTCGATGCCGCAGGCGCCGCACTGACCGCGACCGACGCGACGAAGGCAGAGGCAGCCGCCAAGCTTGCCAGCATTGCCGCGGCTGCCAAAGTCACCGCAGCCAAGGACGACAAAGCCACGCTGGACGCCAAGGTCACCGAAACCAAGGCCGCCGCCGCAACAGCGAAGACAGAAGCCGAGGCCGCCGAGAAAAAGGCGACCGAACTCGAGGCCACCGCCGCAGCCGCGGGTGACCCCGACGCCGTCGCAGCAGCCGCCGAAGCGCGGGCAGAGGCAAACTTGAAAGCAGAAGTCGCGTTGACTGCACAGGCCGACTTCGACAAGTCGACGACGGAACTGCGCGAGTCCGTGGCCGCCGTCGAAGAAGCGTTCAAGAAGTTCAACCTCGCGAAGGTCACCGCAGCCGTCCGCGCAGCAGTGGCCACCGCAGCCCGCTCGGCCTCGCTGGCCGTCGAGGCCAGAGCGACTGCGGAAGCGTCCGCGGCTGCAGACGCCAGAGCAACCGAGCTCGAAGCAGACGCTGCGGCGAGCACTGAGGAGGCCGCAGCCGCGACCAAGGCCGCCGAGGAAGCACGGACGGCCGCAACCAAGGCGGCTGCAGATCTGAAGACAGCGGAGGCCGAGGCCGCCGCTGCAGCCGAAGCTGCCGCGACTGCAGGTGACAATGTCGCCGATCTGGAAGCGAAGGCGAACGCAGCAGCCGCAGCACTCACCAAAGCCGAAGCCGACGCCACCGCCGCGACGGAGAAGGCCGACGCGCTCGCAGCTGCCGCGGCTACCGCTAACGCCGACGCAAAGACGAAGGCCGAGGCCGTGACCGCAGCGAAGGCCGCGGCTGCTACTGCCAAGACCGCCGCCGAGACCGCAGCCAAGGCCGAAGCTGACCTGAAGAAGAAGGCCGCCGACCTCGCCGCCAGTGGCCCGAAGCTCAGCTTGACCATCAACCTCGGTGGAACCGCGCACGACGACGTCGACAGCACAAAGGTCGACGAGACCACCGTGGTCGTCGACGAGACCGGCGTCGAACTCATCGGTGTCTTCAATGAAGACGGTTCCTTCACAGTCGCCGACTACTTCACCACGAACGACCAGGGCGTCATGATGGTTGCCGGTGAATTGCCTGCCGTCGATCTGGCCCTGGGAGATTCGGCCAATGACGCGTCGAATAATTCATCCGACTCCAGCGATCTGCCGGCGATCCTTGCCGGTGTCGGAGTCGTCGCAGTGGCCGCAGTCGGTGGCGGACTGTACCTGCGTCGCCGCAACGGTGCCGATGCTTCGTAGATCCATCTGGGTCACAACTGCGGCCCTGCTCATCGCTGTATCCGGTTGCGCAAGTGACGGTTCCGACGTGAGCAGTCCCAGCAGGGAGTCGGTGGAGGCGCAGATTTCTGCGCCTTCACCGACTGCCGCGGTCGTCGATCCGGCCCAGCCCGACGCCATCGAACTGCGATCGCCGGACGGCGTCACCTACATGAGCAGCCCGGTCAATCCCGACGGACTCTTCCGCGGAGGAGACAGTGGGCAGGTACTGAATCCTGTCGACGAGCGACCTGCGTGGTGGGCCGAGAGCGGGCTACCGGGGACCGATGCTCAACAGACCGTAGTGGTTGTGGGCCACAACTATTCGAAGAAGGACGCACCGTTCAAGGCGCTCGGCGTCGCACAGCCGGGCGACCGAGTCGTACTCGATACCCCCAACGGAATTCTCGAGTACGCAGTGGAAAGCGTCGGCCCACTGCCGAAGGGTTCGCTACTGGGCGACAACGACCTTCGTCGCTCGGTGCCCGGGCGGCTCATCCTCGCCAACTGCGACGTGCGCGGCGGCGAACCGACGAACGACAACTTCATCGTGGTCGCTCAGTTGTTGTAGTTGGGCTCCTACAAACCTAGATCGCCCAGTCCGAGCAGCGAGCGGTATTCGAGCCCCTCGGCGGCAATGACGTCGTCGGCGCCAGTTGCCCTGTCCACAACGGTGGCAACTCCGACGACCGTCGCACCCGCCTCCCGCAGCGCTGCGACGGCTGTCAGCGGCGAATTTCCGGTGGTCGTGGTGTCTTCCACTACCAATACGCGCTTACCGACGATGTCGGGTCCCTCGATCTGGCGCTGCATTCCGTGCGCCTTCGCTGCCTTCCGCACGACGAACGCGTCGATCGGGCGACCCGGTGCGTGCATGACCGCGAACGCAACAGGATCGGCGCCCATCGTCAATCCGCCGACCGAGTCGAAATCCCAGTCCGCGACGAGTTCTCGCATCAACGAACCGATCAGCGCGCTCGCTCGGTGATGGAGCGTCGCACGGCGGAGGTCGACGTAGTAGTCGGCCTCTTTTCCCGAGGACAACGTCACCTTGCCGTGGACGATGGCAAGTTCGCGTACGAGCCCGGCCAATTCGGCACGCTCGGCATTGTCGGCGCTGATGGCCATGAAGAAATCCCTTCGGTCGTCTCCGGAGAATCTACCGACTCCTCTGTCGGTCGACCGACAGAGGATCAGGCAAGCTGCGTGGGCACGTTCTCCGGTTGTTCGCCGGCCGACGCGGCATGCTCGACGAACGGCTCTGGATCCGGCACCTTCAACGCCTTCGCTACCAACTTCGAGGGAAACGTCTTACGCGCCAGCGAGAGTCGATAGGCGTTGTCGTTGTACACCCGCACTGCGCCTGCGATCCGCTTCTCGGTCGTCTCCAGATCCCCGGCCGGACCTTGGAAGGCCCAAGTGGTCTTGAGCTTGGGATGCATGTCCGACTCCGCGAGCACCGAGTGCACGGCGGCGGACAGCGCATTCTCCGCGGCAGCCTGTGCGTTGAGTCCCAGTTCGCGATCGCGGACCGCCTTGGACCACGACCGAGCACCGACCAGAGCTCGGACCGTCTTCGAATCGAGGCCCGAGGACTCGACGGCAGCGATGAACGGCTCCAGCTGAACGTGACGGCGATCGAGTTCGACGGTCACGAGATGTCGACTCGCAGCGGTACGCGAGGTATAGCGTCGAACCCGCCGTTCGAGGCTCGCCGCGTAGGCGAAAAGAACGAGTACGAGGATCGCAAGAACCACGAAAACAGTCACGAGGTATGAATTTATCGGTGTTCGGCCCGACACGCCCGCAGGCTCGCCCGCATCGCGCGAATTTAGGTCCGCCCGCGTCCTCGCCCGACAAGGTTGGTCAGCTTCCGGACCGCACTCTTCGGCACCTTGCTGCCGACGGCCGTCAGTACTTTGTACTGCGCGCCGGGAATGCTGATGACCTTGCCTTCGTCCAGATCGTTCATCGACGTCTGCACAACCTGGTCGACGTTCAGCCACATGAAGTTCGGGATCGAGGACATTTCGATACCCGCCCGCTGATGGAACTCGGTCTTGATGAAACCAGGGCACAGGGCTTGGATCTGTACGCCGGTGCCCGCGAGACCACCGGACAATCCTTCGGAGAACGAGATGACGTATGCCTTCGACGCCGAGTAGGTGGAGCCGCGTCCGGCCAGCAAGCCGGCCACACTCGCGACGTTGATCACGGTTCCCTTGGCAGCGGCAACCATCGACGGGAGGGCTGCACGGGTGAAATGCATTACGGCGGTGACATTGACATCCAACTGCGACTGCAACAGTTCCGGGTCCGCGGTCCAGAATTCGCCCGAGGTACCGAAGCCTGCGTTGTTGACCAGATACTCGACGCCCAGTTCCAAACGCGCGATCACAGCCTCGCGCCCGGCCGAGGTGGACAGATCCGCGGCAATGATCTCCGAGTTCGCACCGAATTCGACACGCAGATCGTCGGCGAGGGCTCGCAGCTTCAACTCGTTGCGAGCGACGAGCACGAGGTCGTAGCCGCGAGAGGCCAGATGGCGTGCGAATTCACCACCGAGTCCCGAAGTGGGACCGGTGACGAGCGCGACGGGGCGCGCAGCGGGTGCGGACACAGGTTCGATCGACTCAGCGGTCATAGACGTGAAGGCTATCGTCTCGAAGCCACTTGATGGCATCTTGGTCGAACCCGGCGTCGAGCTGATCGATCATTGGTCCTCAGGACTCGCGTCGGCGCCGTTCCGCGTCGCGGTTGATCGGGGTCGGGCCGCTCGGGCGTCGCGCCGGGTCCAGGGGTGCGGATACGGGCGGGCGCGAAGCCTGCCGGGGTGCCGGTGCGAGTCCCGGTGCCGGTGCCGGTGCCGGTGCCGGTGCCGGTGCCGGTGGACGGTTCGGCGCATGCCCGCCCGCGTCGACGTCGGGGCGGCGACGCGGCACCTCGGCTCGGGGAGCCGCAGGGCGGTTCCGGACGGGTGGCAGTACGTGGAGAA
The DNA here is from genome assembly GCA_038198705.1 of Mycobacteriales bacterium. Classification (GTDB taxonomy): domain Bacteria; phylum Actinomycetota; class Actinomycetes; order Mycobacteriales; family Mycobacteriaceae; genus Rhodococcoides. The sequence continues at coordinate 42,983 of JBBPZN010000177.1, read as the reverse complement.
GTCCCGACAGTCTGGCCACCGCGTCGATAGCGGCGTCCCAATCGCGGCCCGTGCTGCTCAGCGGCACCGACCCCAGTGCCCATTCGTTTTCGCTCCACAGCAACGACACGTGTGCCGGGACGGACTCGGTGAATGCCGCCATGCGCTGATCGCAGACCCGGCGAGCGATTTCGATATCGGTGGCGAACACGACGCGCGGACCGATCGACCCGAGCAATTCCATGTCCTTCTCACGCGGAGGCGGAGTCGATTTGAGACGAAGGTCGATATCGACGTCGGATCCGACGGGACGCTTGACCGCCACGATGGTCGAAATCTCGTCGACGTCGAAGAGCACGAACTTCTCGCCCCTACGGACACCGCGAACGACGTCGAGAGCAATCGCATCGTCGAGCTTGGCCAGCGCTGCCCGATGAAAATGCGAGATCAGTTGATCATCCGTCGGGGCATACGTATAACCCTGGGCCTTCGCCCACATCTGTCGAACTCGCCCCAGCTGGTCGCGGCGCGATCGATCGACATAGAGAAGGGCGACCGCACCCGCGAGCGCGATCACTGCTAGTCCGAACCACATAACCGTCATCGGTGATCACCTTATAGCGTGCTGGTTGGGGTGCCTGCGTCGATGGAGCTGGGAGGGTTCAGCCACCGAATTTGGGCACTTCGATGATGACATCGGCCGTGATGGATCCACCTTCGACGGGTGCACCGTTGACGACGACCAAGGATCCGACCTTCAGATCGGAGATATCGAATCCCGACAGGGAGATGACTTCGGTCTGCGGGGTCGTAGTCACCGTCAGCGGAGCGCCGTCGACACCATCGATCGAGATGGCGGCGCCGTCGATCGCGGTGATGGTTCCGACCGCAGCACCGGCCCCACCGAGGATCTCCGGAATCCCGCCGGGTACAAGTCCGCCAGGCGCTGACGGAACGACGGGCGCGCGACCCGGCGTACTGGGCAGCGGAGCCGAACTCTGGGGCAGCGTCCTGGTGATTCCGGGCGACGCAGTGACCTCGGAATCCGAGGACCGATTGGTGAGAAAGAGAATCCCTGCGAGTACTACGACGACAAGGACTGCCAGGGCGAGGAGGGCAACGAGCCACTTGTTGGACGAATCACCGCCGGAACCGCCGCCCGAAGACTTGCCTCCCTCGACCGGCGTCTCCCCCGTGTAACCGGGAGGCGGACCATACTGCCCCGGGTTTCCCGCGTACTGCTGGTTGGCCGGGTACTGCTGGTTGGACGCGTACTGCTGGTTTGCTGCGTACTGCTGGTTGGGGTCGTATGGGGGCATGGCCTGGGTCGGGTTCGGCTGCTGTGGATACGGCTGCCCGTATTCCTGACCCGGCGACTGCGGAGAACCGAACTGCTGAGTGGACTGATCCGGATACGGCTGACCCGTCGGATAAGGCTGTGTACCGGGGTACGGCTGGCCAGTTGGGTACGGCTGGGAGTCCGGGTACTGCTGATACTGCTGGCCACCCGGGTGCGGCTGGGGCTGCCAGACCTCGGTGGACTGATCGTTCTCGGCCCCCTCTGGCGGCGGGTTCGCGGTGCCATCTGCCCAGGACCGATCGTTGCCCCGAGGCCGATCACGCGGCTCGTCCGGATTCGTCATGTTCACGAGGGTACGTCCGAAGTAGGGCCCACCGGAAAGTATCCGGTGGGCCCTACTTCCAGCAGCGAGGCGTTCGTCAGCTCAGGATCAGCTGATCCCCGTCGGGATTCACGTCCACCGAGACGGCGTCGCCGTCGCGAACCTTGCCCGCCAGCAGCAGCTTGGCAAGCTGATCGCCGATTGCCTGCTGGGTCAGCCTGCGCAGTGGACGAGCCCCGTACAGGGGGTCGTAACCGCGCGACGCCAGCCACATCTTCGCCGCCGGGGACACCTCCAGCGTCAGCCGTCGAGCAGCAAGACGCTTGGCCAATTGGCCGAGCTGGATGTCGACGATCGACTCGAGCTGTTCCTCGGACAATGCGTCGAACACGACGACGTCGTCGAGGCGGTTGACGAACTCCGGCTTGAATGCCCGACGGACCGCATCCATGACCTGATCCTTGTCGCCACCTGCCCCGAGGTTCGAGGTGAGAATCAAAATGGTGTTGCGGAAGTCGACCGTGCGGCCCTGACCATCGGTCAACCTGCCCTCGTCGAGCACTGCGAGCAGGATGTCGAAGACGTCCGGGTGCGCCTTCTCGACCTCGTCGAACAGCACGACGGTGTACGGACGCCTGCGGACTGCTTCGGTGAGCTGCCCGCCTGCTTCGTACCCGACGTAACCGGGAGGTGCGCCGACCAACCGCGCTACTGCATGCTTCTCGCTGTACTCGCTCATGTCGATGCGAACCATTGCGCGTTCGTCGTCGAAGAGGAAGTCCGCGAGTGCTTTCGCGAGCTCGGTCTTGCCGACGCCGGTCGGACCGAGGAACAGGAACGATCCCGTCGGACGGTTCGGATCGGCGACCCCGGCGCGTGCTCGCCGGACCGCGTCGGACACCGCTTGGACGGCATCTTTCTGGCCGACGACGCGCTTGCCCAACTCGTCTTCCATGCGCAGCAACTTCGCCGTCTCACCCTCGAGCATCCGCCCCGCGGGAATTCCGGTCCAGACCGCGACGACGTCGGCGACGTCGTCCGGGCCGACCTCTTCCTTGAGCATCAGCCCTTCCTGCGCGGGCGTCGACTCGGTCTTGGCTGCGAGCTCCTTCTCGAGAGTCGGGATCCGGCCGTAGCGCAACTCCGCGGCCTTGCCGAGGTCACCGTCGCGCTCGGCGCGTTCGGATTCACCGCGTAGGTTCTCGAGCTCTTCTTTGAGAACACGCACGGAGTCGATGGCAGTCTTCTCGTTCTGCCAGCGGGTGCTCAACTGGTTGAGCTTCTCCTGGGAGTCCGCCAACTCGGCACGTAGCTTCTCGAGCCGAGCTTTCGACGCGTCGTCGGTCTCCTTCTCGAGTGCCATCTCTTCGATCTCGAGCCGACGAACCGACCGCTCCACCTCGTCGATTTCGACGGGCCGCGAGTCGATTTCCATACGCAGCCTCGAGGCAGCCTCGTCGACCAGGTCGATCGCTTTGTCCGGCAGGAACCGTGCGGTGATGTAGCGGTCGCTCAGTGTGGCCGCTGCGACGAGAGCCGAGTCGGTGATGCGAACACCGTGGTGCACCTCGTAGCGTTCCTTGAGTCCACGCAGAATTCCCACGGTGTCCTCGACCGAGGGTTCGCCGACGTAGACCTGCTGGAATCGCCGTTCGAGGGCGGCATCCTTCTCGATGTACTTGCGGTACTCCTCGAGTGTCGTGGCTCCGACGAGTCGCAGTTCACCGCGGGCGAGCATCGGCTTGATCATGTTGCCGGCGTCCATTGCGGACTCACCGCTCGCGCCTGCGCCGACGATGGTGTGCAGCTCGTCGATGAAGGTGATGATCTGTCCGGCGGAGTTCTTGATGTCGTCGAGTACAGCCTTGAGCCGCTCCTCGAACTCACCGCGGAACTTGGCGCCCGCGACCATCGAGCCGAGGTCGAGCGAGACCACGGTCTTGCCCTTCAAGCTTTCCGGTACGTCGCCGGCGATGATCCGCTGTGCAAGTCCCTCCACGATGGCCGTCTTGCCGACACCGGGCTCGCCGATGAGAACGGGATTGTTCTTGGTGCGACGCGAGAGGACCTGGACGACGCGCCTGATCTCGGTGTCGCGGCCGATGACCGGATCGAGCTTGCCTTCACGAGCCTGAGCAGTCAGATCGGTGCTGTACTTCTCGAGGGCCTGGTAGGTGCTCTCGGGATCTGCGCTGGTGACGCGCGCACTCCCCCGGACAGCCTCGAATGCGTCGCGTAGCTCGTTGGCGCCCGCACCGTGACCGGTGAGGAGGTTGGCGACATCGGAACCACCGGTGGCGAGGCCGACCATCAGATGTTCGGTGGAGACGTACTCGTCGTCCAGTTCGGTTGCCAGGGCCTGTGCTGCGGTGATCGCCGCAAGCGCCTCACGTCCGAGCTGGGGTGTGGTTGTCGAACCGGTAGCGGAGGGCAGGCGGTCGACCAATTTCTGTGCTTCGGTACGCACAGCGATCGCGTCGACACCGACGGCCTTCAACAGTGGCGATGCGATGCCGTCCGTTTGGTCCAGCAACGCCACCAACAAATGAGACGGGCGGATATCCGGGTTTCCCGCTGCGGACGCGGCTTGCAGAGCGGCACTGAGCGCGGCCTGAGTTTTCGTTGTGGGGGTGAAGCTGTCCACCGGTCACCTACTTTCTCGACTGAGTGTTTCGTGTGTCGCTGGATGTAACACTACTCAAGTTGAGTCTGTTCCGCTCAAGTTCGTTGATGCGGTCTTTCAGCGACGCATCAGCCCACGGGAAGTCGCGGCTGCCACCGCCGAGGTCCGTGAATCCACACCCAACTTGGTGTAAATGTGCGCGAGATGGGATTTGACAGTGGCTTGGCTCAAGAACAATTGCTGACTGATCTGCCGGTTGGAGAGGCCGTCTGCCACCAACCCCAATACCTCGATCTCCCGCAGCGTCAACGCGTTGTCCGGCGTCCTCATCCGGTCCATCAGTCGCGAGGCGATCGAGGGTGCGAGCGCGGACTTACCCGATGCCGCAGTGCGAACCGCAGCCGCGAGCTCCTCGGGGGGTGCGTCCTTCAGCAGATAGCCTGCCGCCCCTGCCTCGATCGCGGCAAGGATGTCCGCGTCGGTGTCATAGGTCGTCAGCACCAACACATGCGGCCCGTCCGGTCGGGCACTGATCACCGCGATAGCTTCGGCACCATTCATTCCGGGTCCGAACTGCAGGTCCATCAGCACCACGTCCACGTCGAGCTCGGCGGTCACTTCGATCGCTTCCTCGGCAGTCCGTGCCTCGGCGATCACCTGAAAGTCGGGTTCGGTCTCCAATACGGCCCGCAATCCGGCGCGCACTACCGGGTGATCGTCTGCCAGCAGAAGGCGAATCATGCTCGCACCTCCAACGGCAAAGTGACGGCGATAGCGGTGCCCTCGCCGGGGGCCGTCTCCACCACCATCGTCCCGTGCAACGAGCGGGCTCGGGCGCGCATCCCCGGTAGCCCGAATCCCCGATCCGTGCGAGGAGGAAGCGCATCGGGATCGAAACCCGCTCCGTCGTCGACGACATCGAGGGCAACTTCGGTGTCCATGTAGCTCAGCGTCACTGCCACTCGATCGGCATTACTGTGCTGAACGGCGTTGGCGAGGGCAGATTGCGCGATCCGGAGCAATGCGACCTCGTGCGCGATCGGCAACGGAACCGGCGTGCCGGACAGCGTCCAATCGACTACCGGACCACCGGCATGAAATGCATTGGCGCACACGCGTTCCAAGGCTGCGGACAACGAACTGTTCTCGAGGTCGGGTGGGGTGAGGGCGCGAACGAAACGCCGCGCTTCCTCCAGATTGCTCACTGCCGTCTCTCGGGCATGGACGACGTGTTCTCGCGCTTCGCCCGGCCGTTCGGGGAGCATTCGTTCCGACGCACGCAGCAGTAACTGGATACTCGACAGGCCCTGTGCCAAGGTGTCGTGGATTTCGCGTGCGAGACGCTCGCGTTCTGCGAGGGCCCCGGCCGCATGCTCGGCCGCCGCCAGTTCTCCGCGGGTCGCGGTGAGCTCCTCGATGAGTCTGCGCCGCTGTTCACTCTCCCGGTACAGAGCGTCGTAGCCGAATACCACCGCAACAGCGACCGTCGCTCCGAGCGCCGGTCCGATGACGACCCCCACGGTGAGTGCACCTTGATGCCAGGAGAAACCACCGATCGCCGCGATCGTCGTCGCCACAACTGCGGTCAACCCCCACTTGGGGGACAGCAGGTGTAATTGCAGGAAGTAGAGCGGAAACGCGACGTAGACGGCCTCCGGACTCAACACGAGCAACGCGATCCAGAGGACACCTACCGCTACCAACCACTGCGCGGCTGCCGACCGAGAGGTCCGCGCCCTCGGCCACAACGCGCCTGCCGTGTACACCGCGCCGAGAAGCACAGCGATGACGACGATCGCGACCACGTCCGGTGCATCGTCCAGAACCGCCCGCACGATCGAAAGCGCTACCAATGCGAAAAACATCAAATGTAGGCAGCCGCGCAGTACGCGAACGAGTGGGGTGAGCGAAGACGGATCCATAGATGCCCCACCTTATCGACGTCGGCCGAGCAAACGCATCGTCCGAAAGGTGTAGCCGGCCCTCCCCCTAAAGGCCTCACCTATGCAGTCTGCCGGTCGATGCCATCCAAGCAGGTTCCGACCAGAGTTGAGCTCAGTCACCGGGACCCGATTCGGTGGCACGCAAGGAGAGGCAAAAAGTCGTGTTCGTCGCCTGGAGAGATCTACTGTTCGCCAAGGGTCGGTTCGCCCTGATGGGCACCGTCATCATCCTGATCACCATGTTGGTCGGCCTGTTGTCCGGACTCACCGCAGGGCTCGGTAAAGAAAGCACATCGGCCATTACCGGTTTGTCCGCGGACCGTCTGGCATTTTCCCAACCTGCCGAGGGTAAGTCGGTGTCGTTCACCGACTCCACAGTCACAGAATCCATGTGGCAACAGTGGTCGAGCGTCGACGGCGTCGACCGAGCCGATCCACTCGGCATCACCACCACCAAGGCCGAGGCCGGTGAGCACAGCGCTGCAATCTCAGCTTTCGGCGTGCAGCAAGGCTCGGCCTTGGCACCGGAATCGGACCGTATAGTTCCCGGAACTGCCGTGTTGTCGACTTCCGCAGCCGACGAGCTCGACGTGAGAACCGGCGACGACTTCCTCCTCGGTGGGCAGCGTCTGACCGTCGCAGCGATCGACGGCGACGCCTCCTACAGCCACACCCCGGTGATCTTCATGGACCTGGCCGCCTGGCAAGCCCTGACCGGTGGCTCGTCGACCGGTCCGTTGTCGGCCACCGTGATCGGTTTGACCACCAGCGGCGACACTACCGACCTGGCAGCAGCCGACACGCAGATCGGCACCGACACCGTGACCACGTCCGATGCCAAATCTGCAATCGGTTCCTACACCTCGGAAAATGGTTCGCTCCAGCTGATGCGCGCTTTCATGTTCGCAATCTCAGCCCTGGTAATCGGCGCATTCTTCACCGTGTGGACCATCCAGCGCACCGGCGACGTCGCGGTACTCAAAGCCCTCGGTGCCTCCACCGGCTACCTGTTGCGAGATGCACTGGGCCAAGCAGTCGTACTTCTGGTTGCAGGCACTGCAATCGGAACCGCACTGGCTGCCGGCGTCGGAGCACTGGTCGGCGGGACAGTCCCGTTCGTACTCGATATCGGCACAGTGGCACTACCCGCACTGGTCATCATCATCCTCGGCGCGATGGGCGCCGGGCTGTCCATCAACCGCATCACCTCGGTTGACCCACTTACTGCACTCGGGAGCGCACGATGAGCTTGAACCTGACCGACATCACACTCACTTACCCCGACGGCGCCGGCCGCCTGACCGCGTTGGACAGCGTGGACTTGACCGTGGAAAAGGGCACGATGACAGCGATCATCGGACCGTCCGGCTCCGGAAAGTCCAGTCTGCTCGCAGTCGCCGCAACCTTGATCACGCCCGATCATGGGCAGGTTGTCATCGATGGAGTATCGACCGAATCGCTTTCCCGCGGCGCCTTGACCACTCTGCGCCGCAACAAGGTCGGCATGGTTTTCCAACAACCGAACCTGCTTGCTTCGTTGACCGCAGTCGAGCAGCTACAGGTCATCGCACACATCAACGGTGACTCGCCGCGGGCTGCGAAAGAAAAAGCGTTGGCGATGCTCGATTCGGTCGGGCTGAGCAAGGAAGCCGACAAGCGGCCGAACCAACTGTCAGGTGGTCAACGTCAGCGGGTCAACATCGTCAGAGCCATGATGAACGACCCCGCTGTGTTGCTCGTCGACGAGCCCACCAGCGCGCTCGACCAAGAACGCGGTGCGGCAATCTTGGACCTCATCACCACCCTGACGCACCGCAACGCGACCGCTACAGTGGTCGTCACGCACGACCACTCTCACCTATCCGCCATGGACAATGTCGTCGAAATCGTCGACGGCGTTCTGCGGACCTCGGTGAAGAGCGGCGCCTGATCGAGGAGAGGTCGACGATGGTCACCTCCGTTCGTCTAGGTTGGTAGGCGGCTACTGGGACGGAGGTTGGTTCATGCAAGACGAGCGAGCAATTGCCCTGATCCGGGCCGGTTTCAAATCGGTGCAGGCCGCCGAGGATGGTCCGGATCGGTTGGCTCGCTCCTTTTTTGCACACCTGTTCGCACAAAATCCGGACTTCCGGACGCTCTTTCCGGTGTCGATGGATCAACTTCGTCGCCATTTCGTTCTGGCTCTGGGCTACATCTTCGACAATCTCGACAAGACGGACCGGGTCGAACCGTTTCTCGAGCAACTCGGACGCGATCACCGAAAGCACGCAATCACCGGTGCGCACTTTCGCGCAGGACAGTCCGCGCTCATTGCAGCCTTCCGTGGTTTCGTAGGCAATGAGGTGTGGACCGAGGAAGTCGAAGCAGCCTGGACCGACACGCTCGATGCAGTGAGCCGCAGCATGGCGGTAGCAGCAGACAACGACGAGTTGCCGCCGTATTGGGGTGCAACCGTCGTCGAGCACCACCGGGTACTCGACGATCTGGCGATCATTCGACTGAAGGTCGACGCGCCGATTCCCTACTACCCGGGCCAATACGTCAGCGTTCGGATTCCACAACGCCCCAATCTGTGGCGATACCTCTCGCCTGCGATTCCGAGTAATCCGCAGGGGGAGATCGAATTTCACGTTCGCCGCGTCTCGGGAGGATGGGTCAGTCCCGCGTTGGTCTCCGAGGTGTCGGTCGGCGACAGGTGGGCGATAAGCCCCCCGCTCGGAGGCATGTCCATCGATCGAGACAGCCCCGAGGACGTGCTGATGATTGCCGGCGGAACAGGAATCGCGCCGCTACGAGCGCAGATCATGGACATGGCAATGCGCAGCACCAACCCCCGCGTTCACCTGTTCGTCAGCGGCGTATACCCGCGCGATCTGTACGACATCGAAACGTTGTGGCAGATTTCGCTGTCGAATCCTTGGTTGACGGTGATTCCAGTGACCGAGGATTACGAGGACCCTTGGTGGCACTCCGGTCCGACGCGTGAACTGCCGTGGGGAATGCACCGTCAACTCTACGGTCGGATCAGCACTGTCGTAACGCAATTCGGCTCCTGGGCCGACCGACAGATTCAGATATCCGGATCCCCTTCGATGGTGCGTACGACCATCTACGCACTGCGCAGAAATGGTACGCCGATGGAGCACGTGCAGCACGATCCGCTCTAGATGTTGCTGCGTTCTTCCAGTACGGATCCCACCGATCCATCAGTATTACCTTGTGCCCCAGTTGAATCGAGGTAACTACGAAATTCGGAACAGCTGTATGATGCGACGGCGACCCGCAGATGAGTCTGCGTAGTGGTGTCGACGGTCATAGCTCCCAATCTAGAACGCGTTCTCCCCCTTGAGCAAGGCCCCGAGTTCATGTACTCGATCTGCAGTATCTGCGGACACCAGAAGCATCGTGACGCCCGCATCCTCCCACCGCTTCACCTCTTCGCGGACGTAATCGGCGTTTCCGATGATCATCGTTTCGGCGACCATCTCATCGGGCACCATCGCTGCCGCCTCGTCCTTACGCCCGGACTGATACAGCTTGCCGATTGCGGCGACTTCACTGTCGTAACCCATTCGGTTGTACACCTGGGCGTGGAAGTTCAGTTCCGGCGCGCCCATGCCTCCCACGTACAGGGCGATGGTGGGCTTGAGCCGCGCGATGGTGGCAGCTCGATCGTCGGTAAGCACTACCTGGCAGGTGGCAGCAACTTCGAAATCGGCCCGGCTGCGTCGCGCACCCGGGCGGGCGAATCCCTCGTCGAGCCACCCGTTGTACATCGATGCAAGCCGCGGCGAATAGTAGATAGCCAGCCAGCCGTCGGCGATCTCGGCGGCGAGGGCAACATTCTTGGGACCTTCCGCACCCAGCCAGATCGGCAGGTCCGCGCGCAACGGATGCGTGATCGGCTTGAGCGGCTTCCCCATTCCCGTTCCCTCCACGGGCAGCGGATAATGTGGCCCAGCACTGGTCACCGGCGCCTCGCGGGCGAGAACCTGCCGCACGATGTCGATGTATTCGCGAGTACGAGCCAGGGGTTTGGCGAACGGTTGCCCGTACCACCCCTCGACGACCTGGGGGCCCGAGACGCCCAGGCCCAGGATCGCCCGCCCCCCGCTCAAATGGTCCAGCGTCAAGGCGTGCATGGCGCAATTCGTCGGTGTACGAGCGGACAACTGCGCCACCGAAGTACCGAGCTGCACCGACTCCGTCCGTGCACCCCACCACGCCAACGGAGTGAACGCGTCCGACCCCCAGGATTCGGCCGCGAAGATGGCGTCGAAACCGGCGGCCTCGGCCGCGTCGACCAGTTCGCCCGTGCCGGTAGGAGGCTGTGCACCCCAGTATCCGAGCTGCAATCCGAGCTTCATTCACGAGCCTTCCCGTAGCGCGGCCTTGCCACCATAATGAGAACCTGTTCTACTGAAAAATGTGACTATGGTGAGTACACCACTCAGCGCGCCCTTGAACAACGCCTTCGACTACACCCGCTCTGTCGGGCCGACCATCGGGGCTTTTTTGACGGGCCTGCGCCGCAAGCAATTCATCGGCGGACGAGGAAGCGACGGGCGGGTGTACGTACCACCACCCGAATACGACTCCGTCACAAAAGAACCCATCACCGACTTCGTCGACGTCGGTTCCACAGGCACCGTAACTTCATGGTCCTGGGTAGAAACTCCCTACGACGACCACCCACTCGATCGACCCTTCGCCTTCGCACTGATCCAACTCGACGGCGCGGACACCTCACTCCTTCATGCCGTCGACGCAGGGTCCTCGGATCGGATGTCCACCGGAATGCGCGTACAGCCGCGATGGGCGCCGGACCGTACCGGCGACATTTACGACGTCGTGTGCTTCGAACCCGCGGAGCGGGCGGAGGAGTCCGGACCGGAACCCGAAAATGCGTCCGGGGAACCCGTCGAGATGATCACCACCCCCGTCCGCCTCGAGTACACCCACACTGCCTCGGCCGAGGAAAGCTACTACCTCCGTGGTCTCGCCGAAGGGCGCTTCCTCGGGGGTCGGACAGATTCCGAGGGCAAGGTCTACGTCCCGCCGCGTGGCGCGAGCCCGACGGACGGTCGGCCGACGACGGAGAAGGTCGAACTACCCGACCACGGCATCATGACGACCTACTGCATCGTCAATGTTCCGTTCAAGGGCCAGAAGATCAAGCCTCCCTACATTGCGGCATATGTGCTGCTCGACGGCGCCGACATTCCGTTCCAGCATCTGATTCTCGAATGCGATCCGGCGGATGTCCGGATGGGAATGCGCGTCGAAGCCAAGTGGAAGCCGCGCGAGGAATGGGGTTACACGCTCGAGAACATCGAGTACTTCCGGCCGACGGGTGAACCCGACGCCGAGTACGACACCTACAAGCACCACCTCTGAGGGGCGAGAGCATGACCGATATCGCAGTGGTGGGCTTCGCACAGGCACCGAATGTCGCACAGACGGCGGGTACCACCAACGGCGTCGAGATGCTGGTTCCATGTTTCCAGCAGCTGTATGCCGAGTTGGGAATCACGAAGTCCGACATCGGATTCTGGTGCTCGGGTTCTTCCGACTACCTGGCCGGACGGGCTTTCTCTTTCATTTCCGCTATCGACGCCATCGGTGCGGTCCCGCCGATCAACGAGTCTCACGTCGAGATGGATGCGGCATGGGCACTGTACGAGGCCTGGATCAAACTGATGACGGGCGAGGTCGAGACGGCCCTGGTGTACGGCTTCGGAAAGTCGTCGGCGGGGACTCTGGCCAAAATCCTTGCAATGCAACTCGATCCCTATCTCGTTGCTCCACTCTGGCCGGATTCGCTGTCCATCGCCGGACTCCAGGCACGGGCCGGGATCGACGCCGGGAAGTGGGACGCGCGAGCAATGGCCGAGGTCGCCGTCCGTAACCGTGCCAACGCGCATCCGTTGGCACAGTTGTCCGGCAACCTCGACATCGAAAAGTTGCTGCAGACGGACTACATCGCCGATCCCCTGCGCGCACACGATTGCGCACCGGTGACCGATGGAGCGTCGGCGATCGTCCTCGCTGCGGGTGACCGGGCGCGCTCGCTCCGCGAAAACCCGGCATGGATAAGCGGAATCGAGCATCTGATCGACTCACCGAACTTCGGCGCACGGGATCTGACGACGGCGCCGTCGGCATACAACGCCGCAGTGAAAGCGTCGGGCGGTGATCTTGCCGGCATCGAACTGGCCGAACTGCACGCACCGTTCACCCATCAGGAATTGATTCTGTCCGACTGGCTCCCCGAGACCGCGACGATCAATCCCTCCGGCGGCACACTGGTAGGGAACCCGATGTTCTCCGCCGGGCTCGAGCGAATCGGCCATGCGGCGTCGAGGATCTTCGACGGCAGTGCCGGTCGGGTTCTCGCGCATGCAACGAGCGGCCCACTGCTACAACAAAACTTGGTCGCCGTCATGGAGGGAAGATAAGTGAGCAAGCAACCCGCTGCGGTACTGGGTACCGGCCAGACTCACTATGTAGCCAAGCGACACGACGTCTCGATGTCCGGGCTCGTGCGCGAGGCGATCGACCGCGCGATGATCGACGCCGAGGTGTCGTGGGACGACATCGATGCGGTCGTCATCGGCAAGGCACCCGACCTGTTCGAGGGCGTCATGATGCCCGAGTTGTTCATGGCCGACGCCATCGGCGCCACCGGCAAGCCGCTCCTGCGCGTCCACACTGCCGGTTCGGTGGGTGGCTCGACGGCTATCGTGGCGTCGTCGTTGGTGCAGTCCGGAGTGCACAAGCGTGTTCTCGCCGTCGCTTGGGAGAAGCAATCGGAAAGCAATGCCATGTGGGCCTTGTCGATTCCGGTGCCGTTCAACATGCCCGTCGGTGCTGGCGCCGGTGGATACTTTGCCCCGCATATCCGCTCGTACATCCGCCGTTCGAGTGCACCCGAGCACATCGGCGCGATGGTGGCAGTGAAGGACCGGCTCAACGGTAGCCGGAATCCCTACGCGCACCTGAAACACCCGGACATCACGCTGGAATCGGTTCAGGCGTCACAGATGCTGTGGGACCCCATCCGGTACGACGAGACGTGCCCGTCGTCCGACGGGGCCTGCGCGGTGGTGATCGGCGACGAGGCCACTGCCCACGCGCGTGAGGCGGACGGCAAGAAGGTCGCGTGGATCCACGCTACGTCGATGCGCACCGAGCCGACGACGTTCGCCGGGCGCGACCAGGTTAGTCCGCAGGCGGGCCGCGATGCGGCTGCGGCGCTGTGGAAGGCAGCGGGAATCACCGATCCTCTCGAAGAGATCGACGTTGCTGAAATCTACGTCCCGTTCTCGTGGTTCGAACCGATGTGGCTCGAGAACCTCGGATTCGTGCCCGAGGGTCAGGGATGGAAACTGACCGAGGCAGGCGATACCGCTATCGGCGGCAAGCTCCCGGTCAACTGCTCAGGCGGCGTACTGTCGTCGAACCCGATCGGGGCGTCGGGAATGATCAGGTTTGCCGAGGCTGCAATGCAGGTTATGCACCGCGCGGGCGACCACCAGGTGGACAATGCCAAGAAAGCCCTCGGCCACGCCTACGGCGGAGGGTCCCAATATTTCTCCATGTGGGTCGTAGGGAGCGAACAGCCATGAAGTACACGGTCGGTATTGCAATGACACCGCTACACGAACTGCCGGCGCTGGCGAAGACAGCCGAGGAGTGCGGTTTCTCCTCGATCGCACTGCCGGATTCGTTGTTCTACATGGAAACACAGACGACGGATTATCCGTACACACCTGATGGCTCACGAATGTGGAATGCCGAAACTCCGTGGGTCGATCCGCTCATCGCGGCGGCGGCAATGGGTGCGGTTACCTCGACCATCGAGTTCTATACCCAGGTCCTCAAGCTCGGGTCTCGCAATCCGGTTCTACTTGCCCGCCAAGTAGGTTCGGTTGCCGCACTGACCGACAATCGATTCGGATTCGGTGTCGGGATCGGCTGGGCTCCAGAGGAATTCGAATGGTGTGGGGCGCCGTACGCCAAGCGTGGCAAACGCGTCGACGAGATGATCGAGGTCATCAAGGCGATCCTCGGCGGCGGGATGGTGGAATACCACGGCGAGTTCTTCGATTTCGACAAGCTTCAGATGAGTCCGGCACCTACGAAGCCGGTTCCGTTCTATGTCGGCGGGCACACCGATGTGGCGCTACGACGCGCTGCTCGGGTAGGTGACGGGTGGACGTCGGCGATGATCAAGTTCGACGATCTGGTCACCGTCATCGCCCGCCTGCGAGAACTCCGAGAAGAGTACGGCACGGCCGACAAACCGTTCGAGATTCAGACCGTGTGCATCGACCGCTTCGGTAAAGACGGTTACGCCGAACTGGAAGACGCCGGTGTCACCGACATCATCTCGGTACCGTGGATATTCGACGGCATCGCATTCGACGGTCCACTGGAAGCGAAGCAGGACTCGCTTCGGAAGTTCGCGGAGAAGTTCATCTAGACGCCATACGAATACGAGAGCGGCAGTACATCTTTCGAAGACGTACTGCCGCTCTCGTGTTTGATACCAGGTTTAGTGCGGGACCGGGCAGCCGCCCTTGTAGTCGACCTGGAATTCCTTGACTCCGTTGAGCCAACCCGACCGGAGTCGCCGGGGATCGCCGAGCTTGGAGATGTCGGGGATGTGATCGGCGATCGCGTTGAACATCAGGTTGATCTCCATCCGCGCGAGATTCGCCCCGATGCAGTAGTGAGCACCGTGACCACCGAAGCCGAGGTGCGGGTTCGGGTCTCGGAGGATGTCGAACTTGTACGGATCCTCGAAGACGTCTTCGTCGAAGTTCGCGGAGCCGTAGAACATCACGACTCGTTCACCGGCCTTGATCGTGGTGCCGTTCAGGTCGAAATCCTGATTCGCGGTGCGCTGGAAGGAGGTGACCGGGGTGGCATAGCGGACGACTTCGTCGGCCGTGGTGTCCGGGCGCTCCTTCTTGTACAACTCCCACTGCTCAGGATTGTCGATGAACGCGCCCATCCCGTGAGTGAGCGCGTTGCGGGTGGTCTCGTTACCCGCGACGGCAAGGATGATCACGAAGAAGCCGAATTCCTCGGGTGCGAGGTGATCGCCGTCGATGTCGGCGTTGATCAGGGTGGTGATGATGTCGTCTTTGGGGCACTTGCGACGCTCGTCCGCGATGCCGTACGCGTACCCGAGGATCTGGGTCGACGCCTCGACCGGGTCGATGTCGAACTCCGGATCGTCGTACGCGGTCATCTCGTTGGACCAGTCGAAGATCTTCTTGCGATCCTCCTGTGGGATGCCGAGAAGATCGGCGATGGCCTGCAACGGCAGCTCCGAGGCAATTTCGGTGACGAAGTCACCGGTCGGGTTCTCTGCCGCCTTCTTGACGATCTCCTGTGCACGACGCTCGAGCTCGTCGTGCAGGCCACCGATCGCCCTAGGGGTGAATCCCTTGGCGACGATCTTGCGGGTCTTGGTGTGCTGGGGGGCATCCTGGTTGATCAGCACGAAGCGCTGCAGTTCGATCTGCTCGCGCGTGATGTCGTCGTTGAATCGCGGCATCGCGGTGTTCTCGAAGCTCGAGAACACGTCGCTGCGCTTGGATATCTCTTTGATCTCGGCATGCCTGGTGACGACCCAGTAACCGTCGTCGTCGAATCCACCGACGTTACGCGGCTGCGGGCACCACCAGACCGGCGCCGTCTTGCGAAGCTCGGCGAACTCTTCGACCGGTATCCTTTGCTCGTAGATATCGGGATCCGTCGGGTCGAAGCCCTCCGGCAAATCGGGACGAATGAGGTCCTGATGTAGGTCTGTCACTTGCTCTCCTGACAGTTTCTTGGGTCGATGCACAGGCTGCGGCCCTGTTCGGGGCCGCCGAGCAGGCTGCGCTCCTGCTTGGAGCCGTTTTTGCGGGCCGCGCTCTTATGGAACACGTTCTAGCTTTATTCAAACACAAGGGGTCGGGATAGGGAAGAAGATACGGTCAACCGCCATTAACAGTAAGATGGAACCTGTTCTACTTTCGAATGAAAAGAGAGGAGCCCGCAGTGGGCAATCCCGTTATCGTCGAGGCCGTCCGTACACCGATCGGCAAGCGAGGTGGATGGCTGTCGGGTCTGCACGCTGCCGAATTGCTCGGCCTCGCCCAGACCGGCGCAATCGAGCGGCTCGGAATCGCCCCCGAGTTGGTCCAGCAAGTCATCGGCGGATGTGTCACCCAGGCGGGTGAACAATCGAACAACGTCACCAGGACTGCATGGCTGCACGCGGGCCTGCCGTGGCAGGCCGGTGCCATGACGATCGACGCTCAGTGCGGGTCGGCGCAACAGGCCAACCACCTGATCGCCGGCTTGATTTCGATCGGAGCCATCGACACCGGCATGGCCTGCGGTGTCGAAGCCATGAGCCGCGTTCCTCTCGGCGCCAATGTCGGCGAGAACGCCGGACCGAGACGGCCGGACTCGTGGAGTATCGACATGCCGAATCAGTTCGAAGCCGCAGAGCGGATAGCACGACGCCGCGGCATCACCCGAGCTGACCTCGAAGCCCTCGGCGTTCGGTCGCAGGCCCTCGCGAAGGCGGCATGGGAAGAGGGACGCTTCGACCGTGAAGTCATGTCGGTGCAGGTCGGCGACGAGACCGTGAGCCGGGATCAGGGCTTGCGTGACACGACAGCCGAATCGCTGGCGAAGCTGAAGCCCGTGATGGACGGCGGAATGCACACTGCAGGTACCTCGTCACAGATTTCCGACGGCGCCGCAGCCGTCATTCTGATGGATGAGGACCGCGCCCGAGCGCTCGGTTTCACCCCTCGTGCCCGCATCGTCTCGCAGTGCCTGGTCGGAGCGGAGCCCGAGTTCCACCTCGACGGCCCCGTGCAGGCCACCACTCGGGTCCTCGAGCAGAGCGGGATGAAGATCGGTGACCTGGACCTGTTCGAGGTCAACGAGGCGTTCGCTTCAGTTCTGCTGTCCTGGGCCTCGGTGCACAAGCCCGACATGGACAAGGTCAATGTCAACGGTGGAGCCTTGGCAATCGGTCACCCGGTCGGCAGCACCGGTTCTCGACTGATCACCACGGCGCTACACGAGCTCGAGCGCCGAAACGGTTCGACAGCATTGATCACCATGTGCGCAGGTGGGGCATTGTCCACCGGCACGATCATCGAACGGATCTGAACCTCTCGACCAGAGTTCACAGTCTTTTCGGCGGCTTTTTCGTGTCGGGCAGCGTCACATCGTCGCTGCCCGGCGCGAGCCACGGGATCCACGTTTCGGTGATCAAGCGTCCGTCTCCGGTGAGAATCGCGTCGGGATCGGGATCGACGAGTACCGGAAACACGGTGGCTGCGTCGAGTTCGATGTTCTTTACGAGCTTGCCGTCCTCGAGCGTGTAGCGGACCGGTATTCGGCAGGACTCGGCATCGAACGCCCACGGCGCGCCGACGTAAATTTTGCCTCTGCCAATCTCGTCGACTGCTGTCACCGATCCGTCGACTTCCACCCGCAGCGCCCAGTAGGCGGGGAGCTCGACGTCGAATTCGAATCGGGTGGGCGCATCCGGTCCGGTCAGCTGAATCATCAGCAGCGCACCCTGACCCGGGTTTCGTGACGGGACGATGATGTCGAAAGAGCCGAACGGGTAGAACACGGAATCGAACGGCCCACTGACGGCGTTGTCGATTCCGGTTGCGCACGCCATCCGTAGTCGTACCGCTGCAGCACCGTCTTCGGAGTGCAGTGTTACCCACTCGGACGGGTGCGGAGCAGGTCGGCCGTTCGGGGTGAAGGACAACACCGCGCGTAGGAGTGGCTGCTCGATGGAGAGGCCACCGTCGCGTGCATCGAACGATTCCCTGCGTTTGTCAGTCACTGTGGCACTGCCCTCCAACGCCTCGCGAGCACTATCGACGGCGAACCGGCGACTCAACCATCCTTTGTTGAGGATTCAACCGCATCAGCTACTTTTCAGCAACCGTCGAGGATCGAGAAAAACGGCTTCCCGGTGCGTCCGACTACGAATAGTGGTGCGAATGCGCGCAGGACGCGCCCTATCCGGCGCTGTCCGGTGGAACCTCCGGAAGACCTTCACTGGCGCGCAACTTCTCAGCCATCGAACTCAGGAGGTTCTGCGATTCCTCGGACAGGTCGAAAGCCCTGGTCGACAGCCTCCGTAGGCCGTAGCCCTTCAGTTGCGCGAGAAGCTCGAGATCGTGATCGACTTTGGCGGCGTAGATGTCGTTGAAGAAGTAGTCCGGTTTGACTTTGAAGAAGCGAGCCAGTGCGGCAACCGTTTCGTCCGACGGGTTGTTGCGCTGACCGGACCGCAGTTGCGAAATGTACGGCTTGGAAATTTGATGTCCGTTGCCGGCGAGCGCGTCGGCAACTTCGGCATTGGTGTGGGGCCTGCGGCCAGGGGGATGCACGATACTGAAGAGCTTGTTCAGACGTGCCGCGAAGTCGACGGACATCGGGGACATTTCATCCTTCCGGAACGGAGAGGCACCGCCCGCGTCGAGGCGCCCTAACGGTAACGAAAAGATAACTCTATACCCGGTAGCCGACCGTTTTCCCCTGATCGACGGACATGTTGATCTTGCAATTCGAGGTAAACCGTCGAAACGAGGCTTTCGGGTAGGACCCCTGACCCTCGAGAAGACCGATATCGCCGTCTTCGTGTTAACCTACCAAGCACTTGCTTGTTTTTCAGCTTACGTGAGGATCCTTGATCAATGGCAATCACTTCGAGCACCACCGACGGAATCACCGTCGTCACGGTCGACTACCCACCCGTCAATGCGTATCCGACGCAGGGATGGTTCGACTTCGCTGACATAGTCACCGCAGCTAGCCGCGACGAGAATACACGCGTCGTGGTCGTGCGAGCCGAGAACCGCGGGTTCTGTGCGGGCGTCGATATCAAGGAGTTCGCGCGCGACTCCGGGCACGGTCGCCTCATCGACGCCAACCGGGGATGCGCCGCCGCATTCGCTGCGGTCTACGACTGCGCAGTACCGGTCATCAGCGCCGTGCAGGGCTTCTGCCTCGGCGGGGGCATCGGGATCGTCGGTAACTCCGACATCATCGTGGCTTCCGACGACGCAACCTTCGGACTCCCCGAGGTCGACCGCGGCGCCCTGGGCGCGGCGACGCACCTGTCGCGACTCGTCCCACAGCACCTGATGCGCGCGCTGGTCTTCACCGCGTCCACCATCACCGCGCAGCAGTTGGAGCACCACGGCTCGGTCTACAAAGTGGTTCCGCGAGCGGAACTGGACGATACGGCGTTGGAAATCGCACGCGATATCGCCGCCAAGGACCCGCGGGTGATCCGAGCCGCGAAGGAAGCACTCAACGGTATCGATCTGCAGCCGGTACACAGAAGCTACCGCTACGAGCAAGGCTTCACCTTCGAACTGAACCTGTCGGGAGCAGCCGACGAGATCCGCGCATCGTTCGAGGACGATCTCGCACGCGCCAAAGGAGCAGCAGGAAAATGACAGCAATGCGCAACAAAGTACTTACCGCCGACGACGTCGCGGGCCGGCTGAAGAGCGGCATGACGATCGGCATCGGTGGCTGGGGATCGCGTCGTAAGCCGATGGCTCTCATCCAGGCGATCCTTCGCTCGGACGTGACCGATCTGACTGTCGTCAGCTTCGGCGGACCGGACGTCGGCTTGCTCTGTGCCGCAGGGAAATTGAAGAAGCTCTACTTCGGCTTCGTCTCCCTCGACTCGATTCCGTACGACCCCTACTTCTCCGCAGCCCGGACGGCCGGAGCGATCGAGATCCGCGAGCTCGACGAGGGCATGGTCAACACCGGCCTCCAGGCTGCCGCACAGCGACTGCCGTTCCTGCCGATGCGTGCAGGTCTCGGTTCCGATGTGCCGAAGTACTTCCCCGAGTTGAAGACCGTTGTCTCGCCGTACGACGACGGCAGCGAACTCATCGCGATGCCTGCTCTCGAACTCGACGCCGCGCTGGTTCACCTGAACCTCGCCGACGCCCACGGCAACGCCGCATACCTCGGCCCTGACCCGTACTTCGACGACTTGTTCTGCCTCGCTGCCGAACAGCGTTTCGTCTCCGTCGAACGCATCGTCGATACCGCAGACCTCGTTGCGAGCGCTCCACCGCAGGCTCTCCTGCTGAACCGAATGATGGTCGACGGCGTCGTGGAGGCACCGGGCGGTGCCGGATTCACCTCGTGCGTACCTGATTACGGTCGCGACGAAGAACTCCAGAAACAGTATGCGGAGGCAGCGTCCGAACCCGACGGGTGGAAGCGCTTCGCTCAGCTGACAAATCAGGAAGGGGCGTCCGCATGAGCGGCATCGACATCACCCGGGCGGACATCTGCGCAGTTGCATGCGCGGACATGTTCGCAGGCGCAGGCGAGATCATGGCAAGCCCGATGGGCCTCATGCCCAGCATCGGCGCCCGCCTGGCCAAACTCACCACCGAGCCCGACCTACTCCTCTCCGACGGAGAGGCGTACCTCATGGCAGACACACCGGCACTCGGCGCCACCGGCGCGATCGAGGGATGGATCCCGTACCGGAAGGTATTCGACGTCGTCGCCAGCGGTCGACGTCATGTCGTGATGGGTGCCAACCAGATCGACCGGTTCGGCAACCAGAATATTTCGCACTTCGGCCCGCACGACAAGCCGACGCGACAGATGTTCGGCTCCCGCGGCGCCCCCGGCAACACGATCAATCACCGCACCAGTTACTGGATTGCGCGGCACTCGGCACGCGTCTTCACCGAGACCGTCGATCTGGTGTCCGGCGTCGGTTACGACCGCGTCACCGACAACGCAGGGTTCGCCCACCACGATCTGCACCGGGTCGTCACCAATTTGGGCGTATTCGACTTCTCCGGCGAGAACCACGCGATGCGCCTTCTCTCCGTGCATCCAGGAGTCACCGTCGACGAGGTGCTCGAAAACACCGGATTCGAACTCGACACTGCCGATGTCACCGACTCCAGGCTCCCCACCGACGAAGAGATGACCCTGCTCGGCGTCATCGATCCCAAGGGGTCGCGTAGCCGCGAGGTCAAGGGATGAGCGGCCTTCGCACGCCGCTGACCGAACTGGTCGGCATCGAACATCCCGTCGTTCAGACCGGCATGGGCTGGGTTGCCGGGCCGCGCCTGGTCGCGGCCACCGCCAATGCGGGCGGCCTCGGCATCCTGGCGTCGGCGACGATGACCTACGCCGAGCTCGAAGCGGCAGTGGCGAAGACGAAGACGTTGACCGACAAGCCCTTCGGCGTCAACATCCGTGCAGATGCCACCGACGCTCGTCAACGCATCGATCTCCTGATTCGAGAGAACGTGCGTGTCGCTTCCTTCGCACTGGCACCCAAGGAAGAACTCATCGCGCTGCTCAAAAAGGCAGGCGTAGTAGTAATTCCATCGATCGGTGCAGCCAAGCACGCCAAGAAGGTTGCTGCCTGGGGCGCCGACGCAGTCATCGTCCAGGGCGGCGAGGGCGGCGGTCACACCGGACCGGTCGCGACGACGCTTCTGCTCCCGTCGGTGCTCGACGCCGTCGACATCCCCGTGGTGGCGGCAGGCGGCTTCTACGACGGCCGCGGCCTCGCTGCAGCACTGGCCTACGGCGCGGCGGGCGTTGCGATGGGTACCCGATTCCTGTTGACGCAGGAGAGCACGGTCCCTGACTCGGTCAAGCAGGAATACCTCAAACGTGGTCTGCAGGACACGACGGTCTCGCGACGCGTCGACGGCATGCCGCACCGGGTGCTCAACACCGAATTGGTGACGAGCCTCGAGCAGTCGAACCCCGCTCGTGGCCTGTTCGCCGCTGTCGGTAATGCTGTCAAGTTCAAGTCGATGACCGGTATGACGTGGTCGAATCTCGCCCGCGACGGAATTGCGATGCGCCGAAGCAGCGATCGGACGTGGCAGCAGATCATCATGGCTGCGAACACCCCGATGCTGCTCAAAGCAGGCTTGGTCGACGGCGATACGCGCGCTGGTGTGTTGGCTTCGGGTCAGGTTGTCGGAATGATCGAAGACCTGCCGACGTGCGCCGAGCTGATCTCCTCGATCGTCGAGGACGCGGTGCGTCGTATCGAAGACATCCAGAAGTTCACGACCGTTAGCTGATCAACCTTCGGTCACCGCCCTCCACCGATATCGCCACCTGCCAGACCAGCCGAGAGCTAGGACGCGGAAGCCTTTGCGGCAATCCGCGCCTGGACCTCGGGCCTGCGCAGGGGCGGGATGGTGGGGGGCGGTTGACGTCTCTCGGGCAGCGCTTCGAGCAGTCGGTGCGTCGTGGCGGTCACCTCCGCGACGGCCTGCTCGAATGCCTCCCGGGTGGCGTCGGATGTCTTCTGGACGCCACTTGTCTTGCGAACGTACTGTCTTGCCGCGGCCTCGATCTCATCGTCCGTGGCGTGCGGTTCGAGCCCGCGCAGGGTCGTGATGTTTCGGCACATAGCCGCCACGATAGTCCTGGTCGTGCGCTCCTTCTAGAGCCTGAGAAGTCCCTCGAGCGCCCGTAGGCACAGTGCGCGCAGATCTTCTTCGGAGATGGTCCGGCGGTCCATCCAGTCGAGGCATACAGCCCGCACGAACGATACCCATCCCCGTAGCGCCGTTCTGAGCACCTCGTCTTCTCGGACCTCCGGGGGAAGGGCGGCAAGGATGCGATCCTGCTGCACCCCTAGTTCGGCCGTCACCATCGCCTGAATCTCGGTGTCTCCGGACATCGCCCCTCGGTTGACCGCGCGGACCCCGTGTTCGTGGGCGAGCACGTAACCGATATATGCATCGAGCCCCGCTGCAACCTGCTCGGTGATGGGGAGCGAGGTATCGGGGGCCGTCATCTCGAGTATCCGTGCCGACTCGACGCGAATGATCTCGGCGAAGAAGTCACGCTTCGAGGAAAAGTAGTGGTACATCAAGCCGCGTGAGACCCCTGCGAGGTCGGCGACCTCCTCGATCCACACGTCCTCGTACGGCCGCTCGGCAAACAGGCGGGACCCGATGTCGAGCAATTGTGCGCGTCGCAGATCAGGTGACAGGCGTTTACGTGGGCTGGACATCGTGTTCGCAATATTACGCGGCAGCACTTCGAGACGAAGATGGACGTGGACTCCGCCGAATGCTCGAGGAGTCCACGTCCATTATCGGGTCAGTGTGAGGCTTGCGCCGCAACATCCTGCGACGTCTTCTTGGGCCGGTGGGTGAAAACCAGCAGTGCCACGGTGAGGACGAGCCATCCACCCAGGATGAACAGTCCCTTGTCGACGCCGGTACTACCGAAGTAAACGATGGAACGGGCCGCATCCATCGCCCCTGAGCCGATCCAGAAGTTGCTGACACCCGACCAGAATCCGGGGAGGAAGTCGACCGGGATAGCCGCACCTGCGCTGGGGAAGTTCAGGAAGATCATGAGGAGCATCACCACCATGATCGCGGCATGACCGAACACCTTGTTGGCCAGAATACTGACCAGTCCGACGGTGAAGGTATAGGTGAGGATGACCGCGAGCATCGCCAGGTTCTCCACGAACGAAGCTGCGTAGAACCCCACGAATATCGACGACACGAAGTACGACAACGCGACACCGATGACGGACATCGCGGCGAGAATTCCAAGCTTGGGTCGCATCCGCATGGCCGGGGCAACCTGTGCGAGGACGGTGATCGTCAGATAGCCGATGATCGTGCTCACCACTAGCAGGTAGAACAATGCTTGGCCGGTGGGGTCATCGGGTGCGAGCGGCGCGTGATCGACGATATTCGCCGGCTGCCCTTGGGCGGCGGCAAGTGGTTGGGTCAACCCCTCGACGGCTTGCACGATCACCGGGCCCTCGGCGGAAGCGACGTGCACGGTCATGGGTGAACCCAGTTCGATGACGCCGGCAATCTCGCGGCCTTGCAGGCGTTCCAGCGCTGCAGCGGTGTCTGTCGATGCCTGGAGGTCGAATTTGCCCTCGACTTTGCTCGCGAGTTGATCGACGAGTGCTGTGGTGGAGGACTCCGGACCGGTGACCACTATTTCCACATTCCGGGGTGTCGGATTGTGAAAGGCGCTCACATAGCAGAGCGCGAACATCACGGCGAAGAAGATCGGAAACACCATCGCTTCGACGACGGAGCGCCACGCGGTCCGACTTTCCCCGGCGGCGGGCGCCGATGCTTGGGAATGCTCCAAAATATGAGCGGGTGCGATGGCTTCGGTGTCGGCCCCGAAGGCCTGATCCCAGTCGGGATGCCGGTGGTCACTGGAGTGTGGCATGCGCAACAGACCTTTCAGTTCAAATGTCAACGATGATGACAAACAACAGTCAACAGTGTTGACACTGGATTTGTCAACAGCGTTGACTATGGTTGGTAGTCAGTGGTTGGTTCCACCGAACAAAGGATGCGAAGCACATGCAGGCCGAGATCTCAGACGAGGGTGCCCGGTCGGGTACCGCCCACAACCGCCAAGCCGTACAGGCCGCCGCGGCGCAGCTGTTCGCCGAGCAAGGCTTTGCCGCAACCGGGGTCCGCGACATCGCCAGACACGCCGGCGTGGATCCAGCACTGGTCATTCGATATTTCGGCTCCAAGGAAAAGCTCTTCGTTCGCACGATGACGATGTCCGACGCGTTCGTAGAGGTCATGCAAGGCCCACTCGATGAACTGGGTAGCGCCTTGGTCGATTTCGTGGTCAGCAGAACACGTCAGCGACAGGTGGGCACTTCGGCTGCCGTCTACGCAGCACTCGTTCGCGCATCCGACCGCCCAGTGGTCCGCGAACACCTGCAGGAAGCGATCGAGCAGATGATCATTGCGCCACTCGCTCCGCGGCTTTCCGGGGGCGACGCCGAGTTGCGTGCCCATCTGCTCGCAGCTCAGCTATCCGGACTCATGACCGCTCTGTACGTCGTCGAAAGCCCGTGGCTGCTCGCCGCATCAACCGATACCATCGTCGAAAGCTACGGCGACGCACTACAAACCGTCATCGATGGCGGTCCGCGCCACCGAGGGTAGGCGCGCGAAAGGAACCGATCGTGAAGATCGACATTGATTCGCCAAGTGACAGTTGACACCGATTCAGTAGCGAGTAGGTTCACTGTTGTATTCGAGTTCAGTAGTGAATCGAGAGGGTCAGCATGGTCACCGACGTCGACGTGGCGACGCACGCACTTCCGCACCCGAGTAGGCGCCTGCCACTCCTCGGCGACGTCGTCGGCGTCCACGCGTCCACACCCGTACAGGATTCGATAGCTCTGTCCAAGACATTGGGCCCAATCTTCGAACGCGTGATCATGGGGCGCCAATACGTGATGGTCTCCGGCGCCGACCTGGCCGGGGAACTGTGCGAGGAGCATCGGTTCGTCAAGCACGTGTCCCCCGCTATCGTGGGCTTGCGCTCGATCGGAGGCGACGCTCTGTTCACCGCGCATTCGGACGAGCCGAACTGGCAGAAGGCACACGACCTACTCCGCCCGGCCTTCACCCAGCCCGCAATGCGCAGCTACCACCACATCATGGTCGACGTCGCAGCCGATCTCACGGCGCACTGGCGCTCGCACACCAAGGTCGATGTGTCCGCCGACATGACCAAGCTGACCCTCGACACCATCGGCAGAACCGGATTCAGCTATGGGTTCGACTCGTTCAACCGCGACAAGCCGCACCCTTTCGTCGACGCGATGGTCGGGGTCCTCTCACACAATCAGCGAAGAGAAATCGTGCCGATCCCCTGGCTGGCCGACATCGTTTTCCGCAGAGCCGACCATAGGAACGATCGCGACAAACACTACATCGCAACCCTTCTCGACGAGATCGTGCGTACTCGGCGTGATGCAGGCACGTCGGGTCAAGGTGATCTTCTCGACATCATGCTCGATGCGGCGCGTGATGCCGACAATCCGAATGCGTTGAGTGAGATCAACATTCGACAGCAGATCGTGACGTTCCTCATCGCCGGTCACGAAACTACCTCGGGTGCGCTGTCTTTCGCCCTGTACTACCTCTCGCAGCATCCTGACATTCTCGAGGCCGCGCGCGCCGAGGTCGACGAGGTTTGGGGTTCGCAGACTCCGACCTTCGAGCAGGTTCCCAAGCTCCGCCTGGTGCGACGCATCCTCGACGAGACGTTGCGTCTGTGGCCGACGGCGCCTGCGTTCGCCCGTGAAGCGCGCGAAGACACCTCGATCGGCGGCGTCCATTCGATGAAGAAGGGCGACTGGGCGTTCGTTCTCATCCCCGGTTTGCACCGCGACCCGGTCTGGGGCGAGAATCCTGAAACCTTCGATCCCGATCGATTTCTATCCGCCAATGTTCGGTCACGGCCGGGGCACGTCTACAAGCCGTGGGGTACGGGTGAACGCGCATGCATCGGTCGGCAGTTCGCCATTCATGAGGCAGTGCTCGTTCTCGGAACCATACTGCAGCAGTTCGACATTCGACCCGACCCCGACTACCGCCTGAAGATCGAGGAACGACTGACGTTGATGCCGAAGAACTTCGAACTGACGGTGTCAGTCCGGCAGTAACGGAACCGAGGAACCGGAGTTGCGGCCCAACAACACTCCCCTGGTCAGAGCGCCCTTACCGAATTTGGTGTGGACGCCGTCGAGCGCTACATCGAGTGCAGACGCACTCGGAGCATTCTCGGGTCGATCGAACTGCAGCTCGAGTTGCTCGGTGCCCGTACGTTCGATATTGGACACCGTGATGCCCACCAGAGTAATCCCCCGCTCGGCGATCAGAGATGCGGCTTCCTGCAGAAGCGTCAAGGACGCGTCGAGAATAACCTGGGTGTCGGCCGTCGCACGGCCCAGCGTGTGGGAACGGGTGATGCGGGTGAAGTCGCCGAACCGTACGCTCAAAACCACTGTGCGACCGGTGCGTTCAGCGGCACGCATCCGCTGCGTCACTCGATCCACCAGGGCGATGATGGAGACCTTCACCTCCGCCGCCGACGTCGGGCCGCTCCCGAGTGCGTGCTGCGCACCGATGGAACTGCGCCCCCGATACGTCTGAACCTGTCGCGGATCACGATTGTTGGCGAGCGAATACAGATGATGCCCCGCGCCTTTACCGAGAATCGACACGATGGAGGCTTCGCTGTGGGCGGCGATATCACCGATGGTCATGATGTCGAACGCATGGAGCTTGTCGGCGGTGACCTTACCGACGCCCCATAGCCGCTCGATCTTCAGCGGATGAAGGAACTCGAGCTCACGGCCGGGCGGAATCAACAGCAACCCGTCGGGCTTTCCGACTGCGCTGGCCACTTTCGCCAGAAACTTGGTACAGGCGATGCCGACAGTGATCGGCAGGCCGACCTGCTCCTTGACCTCTCGCCGCAGTCTTTCGGCGATCCGAACCGGGGTGCCTCTGATCTTGCCCAACCCACCGACCTCGAGGAACGCCTCGTCGACGGAAATGCCCTCCACGAGCGGAGTGGTGTTGCGAAATATCTCGAATACGGCCCGACTCGCTTCGGTGTACGCATCCATGCGAGGGGCAACGAAGATTGCGTGCGGACACAGCGCCCGGGCCCGGGCGCCACTCATGGGCGTCCGAACCCCGAATGCTTTGGCCTCGTAGCTGGCGGCGAGCACGACACCACCGCCGACCAGCACCGGTTTGCCTCGAAGGCGTGGGTTGTCTCGCTGCTCCACCGATGCATAGAACGAGTCCAGATCGGCATGCATGATGCTGGCTTCAGCACTGCTCGCCGGAGTCTCAGCGCTGTTCGCTGGGGCGTCGGGGTCGAACTCGGTCACGACCACAGGGTCGCACACAGGTCCGACATTCGCCCCGACGCCGGCGCGCTACGCGAGAATCAGAGCCGTTCGATGATCGTGACGTTGGCGGTACCGCCGCCCTCACAGACGGTCTGCAGGCCGTAACGGCCACCGGTACGTTCGAGTTCGCACAGCATGGTGGCAAAGAGCTTTGCCCCCGTCGCTCCGAGTGGGTGCCCGAGAGCAATCGCACCACCGTTGATGTTGACCCGGGCCGGATCAGCGCCGGTCTCCTTCAGCCACGCCAGGACTACGGGAGCGAACGCCTCGTTGATTTCCACGACGTCGATGTCGTCGATCGACAGGCCGGCCTTCTCGAGAGCGTGCTTTGTGGCCGTGATCGGCGCACTCAGCATGAAGATCGGGTCGGCACCGCGGGCACTGAGGTGATGGATCCGGGCGCGCGGGGTGAGTCCGTGTGCCTCGACTGCAGCTGCGGAGGCCACGAGCGTCGCGCTCGCTCCGTCGCAGATCTGGCTGGCGAGGGCTGCGGTGAGCCGTCCACCCTCGGTCAGCGGCTTGAGCGAAGCCATCTTCTCGAGAGTCGTCTCACGCGGGCACTCGTCGACCATGAAGTTGCCGACGCCGACGATCTCGCGATCGAATCGCCCTTCGGCTATGGCGTGCCGAGCGCGCTGATGGCTGGCCAGGGCGAACTTCTCCATGTCTTCACGTGTGACGTCCCACTTCTCGGCAATGAGCTCGGCGCCGCGAAATTGCGAGACTTCTTGCTTGCCGTAGCGGTGTTCCCAGCCTTCCGAGCCACTGAACGGGGTCTCGAAACCGTACTGCTGTCCCACGACCATCGCTGCCGCGATCGGGATCTGTGTCATGTTCTGTACGCCACCGGCGACGATCAGATCCGACGTCCCACTCATGACGGCCTGGGCGGCGAAGTGAATCGCCTGCTGGCTGGAGCCACACTGACGATCGACGGTGACCCCTGGTACTTCCTCCGGGAATCCAGCGGCCAGCCAGGCTGTGCGCGCGATGTTTCCAGCTTGCCCACCGATGGCGTCGACGCAACCGAAAATGACGTCGTCGATCTGGGGCGGATCGATCGAGGACCGATCCATCAGGGAACGCAGGACGCTCGCACCGAGATCAGCGGGGTGCGTCTCGGCGAGTGAACCGCCGCGCTTACCGACCGGAGTTCGAACAGCGTCGATTATGTAGGCCTCGGGCATGGGAAGACTCTCCTAGGTTGACGCCGTGCTGGATCGTGTGACGGACTTGGGAGTGCTCGACAATCCGTCGAGCACGATGGCGAGATACTGCTGCGCGACGGCTTCTGCGGTGAGCTTGCCACCCGGGCGATACCACCGGACGGCCACCCACACTGTGTCGCGCATGAATCGGTAGACGAGTTCGACGTCGACGTCCGGCCGGAAACTGCCGTCTGCGATACCGCGCTCGACCACACCGTTCCAGAGTTCATGAAACTCACTGTTACGACCGGTGATGTACTCGAAGCGTTCGGTGCCGACGAGGTGCTTGGCCTCGTCCTGATAGATCGCGACGGCCGAATGCGAGCGGTCGATCGCCTCGAACGACGCCACTACGAGGCCTTCCAGGGTTTCCCGCGGACCCAATCCCTCTGCCACGATCTTGTGGTAGCTGTCGAAGAGTTCGTCGAGGAACCCCCGCAGAATCTCGTCGACCATCGACTCCTTGGAGTCGAAGTGGTGGTAGAGACTCCCGGAGAGGATCCCTGCTGCGTCGGCAATGTCACGGACCGTCGTTGCACGCAAGCCACGTTCGGCAAAGAGCGTCGCGGCGAGCTCGAGCAGCTCTCCGCGTCGTCCTACGGCTTTGGGGGTTCGGGGCACGAGCAGATCATACCAACCAAGCATTTGCTTTGCATACGTGCATGGGTCAGGCAGTCAGGTGATGCACGAAGCACCAACGCCAGTTCTCCCCCGGCTCGGCGGATTCCATGACCGGGTGGCCCGTCTCTCTGAAGTGCGCCGTGGCGTGTTGACGGGCCGAGGAGTCGCAACACCCGATGTGTCCACAATCCAGGCAGGCACGCAGCGCAACCCATTCCGTTCCGTCGCGGACGCACTCGTGGCACGTGCCATCGGTGTGCGTTTGCGTTTCCGGGTACCGGTCGAGATCTTCGCAAGCGACGCCGGGGTGGCCACGCAGTTCGTTCGACGCGCGAATCTCACGACGCGACTCGCTCGCGGCATCGATCATCGATTCCTCGACGTCGAGCATCCCCAGCACTTCGCCGACGACCTCCGACGCCACGGTTCCCGAACTACGGATCTGGAGAATTCGAGCACGTTCGGCTTTGATCATGGTCAGTCGGACGCGGGCGTACAGCTCGCTGGGTGTCTCCTGGTCGGCGGTTGTGCCGAGCCGCTCCCACGCTGCGTAGTTGCGCTGCTCCACACGTTGACGAACGAGCGTGTCGATGTCGTGGGGGTCCTCGTACTCGAGCTTGTCGAGCGCGGCGTATCCCGCTTTCGACGCCTGCTGCAGCAGGGTGGCGCGGGCCAACGCGTCACCCATCGGATCAGGTGACGGGACCTTCAGGCGCCGGGCGAGCAGCGGAAGCGAGAGTCCTTGCAGGAACAGGGTCCCGGCCACGACCGTGAAAGCAATGAGGAGCAGAACTTCTCGATCCTGGGTTCCCAACGGAATGATGAAGGCAGCGGCCAGCGTGACGACCCCACGCATCCCGGCCCAGCCGATGAGCAGCGTGTAGCGCCACGACGGGACCGTCCCGGTCGTGAGATCGGCGCCCGGGCGTACCAGGGCATAGCGGGAGACGAACACCCAAAAGATCCTGATCACGATGACGCCCACGAGCGTGGCCGCGCACACCGAGACGATGGTCAGGGGCGAGAGCAAACTCTTGGCGACGTCGTGCACGATCCACGACGCCTGTAGGCCGATCAGCAGGAAGACTGCATTCTCGAGAATGAAAGCGATGGTCCGCCAGTTGATGCGCTCCGCGATCCGGGATTGCGCAGACTGGAGTATCGGGGCTTCGTGCCCGAGCAACAGCCCGGCGACGACGACCGCCAGGACGCCGGAGGCATGGATCTCCTCGGCCAAGAGATATGCGGCGAACGGAACGACGAACGAAATCGCGGTGTCCAGCACCGGATTGGTCAGTCTCTTTCTCAATTTGGCGACCACGTAGAACGTCACCAGCCCGACTGCAACACCGCCGCCTGCCGCGATGACGAAGTCGAGTCCGATCCGGCCGGCATTCACCGAATTGCTCAACGCATAGATTGCCGTGCTCAGCGCGACGAGGGCGGTCGCGTCGTTGAGTAGTGACTCCCCTTCGAGGATCGTCACTATCTGTCGAGGCAGGCCGATTCTGCGTCCGATGGCGGAGGCAGCGACCGCATCCGGTGGTGCGACGACTGCGCCGATCGCGAGCGCTGCAGGCCAGGAGATATCCGGCAGGATGGCGTGCACGATCGCGCCGACGCCGATTGCCGTGACGGCAACCAGCACGACCGAGAGTAGAAGGATCGATCTGCGGTTGGCATTGATATCGACCAACGAGGACTGGATCGCCGTCGCATAGAGCAGGGGCGGAAGCAGTCCGATCAGCACCACCTCGGGTTCGAGGTGAATCTCCGGCATTCCCGGTGCATAGGACGCCGCTACCCCTACCACGATCAGCAGTAGGGGCGGCGGAACGCCCAGTCGCTCGGCCAGTCCCGCGACGGCGAGTACACCGACCGCGAGGGCTACGAGAAAGACAGCGATCTCCATAGCCAGTTATTGTCCCCGCATCCTCGCCGGAGGCGAAGTGAGGGACCCGTCTCAGGCCCGCTGGCTGGAGACGGACACCACCTCACCCGTCAGGTAGCTCGAGTAGTCGCTGGCCAGCATCGCGATGGTTGCTGCGATTTCCCACGGTTCAGCAGCGCGGCCGAAGGCCTCGTCCGCAGACAGTTGGTTCAGAAGATCCTCGGAGGTCACCTTGGCCAGGAACGCGTGCTTGGCGATGCTCGGTGCGACGGCATTGATCCGCACGCCGAATTCGGCTGCTTCGACGGCGGAGCAGCGGGTCAGCGCCATGACGCCGGCTTTCGCTGCGGCGTAATGCGCCTGTCCCTTCTGCGCGCGCCAGCCGAGGACGCTTGCATTGTTGACGATGACTCCACCGTGACCGGCCGTACGGAAGTACCGCAGTGCCTCTCTGGTGCAACGGAAGGTGCCGTTCAGCGTGATGTCGAGGACCCGATCCCACTGCTCGTCGGTCATGTCCACGACGGGAACTTCGCCACCGAGACCTGCGTTGTTGACGAGGATGTCAATGCGGCCCATCCGCTCGGCGGCCGTGTCGATGAGGTTGCGTACCTGCTCGGTGCTCGATACATCGCACACCGCGGACTCGACTCGGGCGTCGGGGAACTGCTCCGCCAAACTCTCGCGGGTGGCGTCGAGCCTGCGCTCGTGCCAGTCGGAAACCAGGACGTCTCCACCCTCGGCGAGTATCCGACGTGCCGTTGCCGAGCCGATGCCGGTTCCGGCAGCGGCGGTCACGACGGCGACCCGGCCGACGAGTAGTCCGTGGCCGGAGATCTCGGCCGGTGGGGTGGACAGTGGTCCGGTCATGGACGCGCCTCTCGGGGTAGGCCGAGCACTCGCTCGGAGATGATGTTGCGCTGCACTTCGTTCGATCCGCCGTAGATGGTGTCGGCGCGAGTGAAGAGGTACAGCCGTTGCAGATTGGTCAGTTCTTCTTCGTAGGTCAGTGAATTCGCACCGAGCACGTCCATCGCGAGCTCACCGAGTCCTCGATGCCAGTTGGCCCACAGGAGCTTCGAGACCGACGCCTCGCCGCCACTCGTGCCGGCGTCGACGGTTGCCAACGTGCGCAACGCGTGCGCTCGCATCACCGACAGTCCGATCCTCGCCCGTGCCAGCCGGTCGCTCAGGATCGGGTCCGCGGCCGAACCGTTGCGCTGGGCAATCTCCTCGATACCGTCGAGTTCGCGGGCGAAGCCGACCTGCTGCCCGAGCGTGGATACCCCGCGCTCGAAGGTCAACGTGCCCATGGCAATTCGCCACCCGTCGCCGGGTTCGCCGACTACGAGGTCCGCTTCGGTTCGGGCATCCTCGAAGAACACTTCGTTGAACTCGGACGTTCCGGTCAACTGGTTGATGGGTCGAACGGTTACCCCGGGTTGATCCATCGGCACGAGCAGATACGACAGTCCGGCGTGCCGCTTGGATCCTGGTTCGGTCCGAGTGAGGACGAAGCACCAGTCGGCGACGTGCGCCAGCGAAGTCCAGATCTTCTGGCCGTTGATTACCCAGCCTTGATCGTCGAGGCGCGCCGTCGTGGAGACGTTTGCGAGATCCGAGCCTGCGCCGGGCTCCGAGTAGCCCTGGCACCAGAGTTCGGAGACCGTATTGATGCCGGGAAGAAAGCGCTTCTTCTGCTCGTCGGTACCGAACGCGATGAGCGTCGGGCCCAGCAGTTCTTCGCCGACGTGGCTTACGCGCGCGGGCGCATCGGCCTTGGCGTACTCCTCGTGGAAGATCAACTGCTGATCGAGCGTCGCCGCCCGTCCGCCGTATTCCTCGGGCCAGCCGAGGCATGTCCATCCGGAGGCCGCAAGGTGGCGATCCCACGCAAGCCGCTCTTCGAAGGCCTCATGCTCCCGCCCGGGTCCACCCAGCCCGCGTAAGGCTGCGTACTCCCCGTTCAGATTCTCTGCCAACCATTGTCGAACCTCGGCGGCGAACTCCACATCGGACGCACCCGAGATACCTTGCCGAACCTGCCCCTGGCTTCCATCCACTTCAGTAGGATAACCTACCAAGCACTTGCTTGTTAACGAACCGCCCGAGGAGATCATGACTACGGAACCGAGCATCGGCCCGGACCCACTCCGACGTGCGGCAGGGCCGACCCCGATCAACACTCGTTACAAGTATTACGAGGCCCCTGGCAAGGCCTCCCGGATCGAACTAGGTAAGGAAATCCGATGAGCGAACCCGTGACCTACGAAGTTGTCGACAAGATCGCGACGGTGACGTTGAACAGGCCCGAGTACCGCAATGCGCAGAACTCGGCAATGACTTACGCACTCGACGCCGCATTCACCCGCGCGACCGAGGACCCCGATGTCGCGGTGATCATTCTCGCGGGCAACGGCAAACACTTCAGCGCCGGACACGACATCGGTACCCCCGAACGCGACGTGGACGTCCACTTCGAGAACAAGGCCGTCATGTGGTGGGACCACATCGATCGGGTCGGCGGCGACCAGCGTTTCGCTCGCGAGATGGAGGTCTACCTCGGGATGTGCCGCCGTTGGCGCGAAATCCCGAAGCCGATCATCGCTTCGGTACAGGGCGCCTGCATCGCCGGCGGACTGATGCTCGCGTGGGTGTGCGATCTGATCGTGGCCTCCGAAGATGCATTCTTCTCCGACCCCGTTGTGCGCATGGGCATCCCGGGAGTGGAGTACTTCGCGCATCCGTGGGTACTCGGCACCCGTGCCGCCAAGGAAATCCTGTACACCGGCGACCGCTTCTCGGCACAGCGCGCCTACGAGTGGGGCATGGTTTCTCGCGTCGTACCACGCGATGATCTGGAGTCGGAGACCCGCGCTCTCGCCGGACGCATCTCGGCAATGCCGCAGTTCGGACTTGCGTTGACCAAGAAGGCCGTCAACCAGTGCGAGGACCAGATGGGAATGCGCGCAGGCATGGACTCGGTATTCGGTCTCCACCACTTTGCGCATGCACACAATGCCGAGGTCGACACCGACTCCCTCGGCGGCATGAACGCCAAGACGATGAAGGAGAAGGGCAAGTAAATGGACCTCGATCTCGATGACGCCACAATTGCGTTCCGCGACAGCGTGCGCGAGTTCCTCGCCGAAAACATCCCCTCGGAGCCCCTCGCCTCGATGGACACGGCAGAGGGCTTCGAGCAACACCGGCAGTGGGAGAACACCCTCGCCGACGCCCGCCTCTCCGTCGTCTCATGGCCGAGCGCACTCGGTGGCCGCGACGCTTCGCTGCTGGAATGGGTAATTTTCGAGGAGGAGTACTACGCCGCCGGTGCCCCGGGACGCGTCGCGCAGAACGGAATCTTCCTGCTCGCTCCGACGCTGTTCGAGTACGGAACCGACGAACAGCGCGAGCGTTTCCTCCCGCGTATGGGACGCGGTGACGACATTTGGGCACAGGCTTGGTCCGAGCCCGAGGCAGGCAGTGACCTCGCGGGTATCCGGTCGAGCGCCAAGCAGGTCGACGGCGGCTGGGTCCTCAACGGTCAGAAGACCTGGAGCTCACGCGCAAGCTTCGCCGACTGGGGCTTCGGTCTGTTCCGCAGCGATCCCGAAGCGCAACGGCACCGCGGTTTGACGTACGTGATGTTCCCGCTGACCGCCGAAGGCGTCACGGTGCGTCCGATCCCGCAACTCGACGGTGAGGCCGGTTTCGCCGAGATCTTCTTCGAAGATGTCTTCGTTCCGGATGCCGACGTCATCGGGCAACCGAACGACGGATGGCGCGTTGCCATGAGCACGTCCAGCAACGAACGCGGACTTTCCCTGCGCAGCCCCGGAAGGTTCACTGCCGCGGCGGATCGCTTGATCGAGCATTGGAAAAAGAATTCCGATGCGGTGGCGAATTCGAACACGAGCGATCGCGTCGTCGACGCATGGATCGGGGCGCGTGCCTACCGACTGCACACCTTCGGCACGGTGACACGCCTGCAGGAAGGCGGAGCACTCGGTGCAGAATCCTCGGTCAACAAGATCTTCTGGTCCGAACTCGACGTCGCACTGCACGAGACCGCGCTCGACCTACTCGGCGACGACGGTGAGCTCGACGGCTCCTGGCAGGACGGTTATCTCTTCTCCCTCTCCGGCCCGATCTACGCGGGTACCAATGAGATTCAACGAAACATTGTCGCTGAGCGTCTGCTCGGCCTCCCTAAGGCGGACCGATGAGATTCGCACTTTCCACCGAACAACAAGACTTCGCATCCAGTCTGCGTGAACAGCTCACCGGTTCGGCCGGGGCAGTTCGAGCCTGGAGCCGCGAGGAACTCGAACCGGGCCGCACGCTACTGCGCGGACTTGCCGACACCGGTGTGACCGGGTTGGCCATCGAGGAGAACCACGGCGGTCTCGGTGCACATCCGATCGACCTCGTGGTCGGATTCATCGAGATCGGGCGCGCCGCAGCGCCCGGCCCACTGATCGAAACCGTCGCGGTGGCGCCGACACTGCTCGCGCCCTTCGGCGATCTCGCCGAGAAATGGCTTCCCGGGATTGCCGACGGATCTGCGCTGGCATCCGTGGCAAGTCCGCGCGCACTGGACGCAGACGTCTGCGACCTCGTACTGCGCGTGAACGGATCGCGAATCGAGCAGGTGCAGCCGGGGACTCGTCGCAATTCCGTCGATACTGCCCGCAGGCTGTTCGAGGTCACCGATGGCTCGACGTTGGTCGAGGACCCCGCCGTCGCGCAGGCCTGGGATCGCGCGTTCGATCTGGCAGCGTTGGCCTGTTCGGCGCAGCTTCTCGGACTCGGTCGCCATCTGGTGGATACGACCACCGAGTACGCCAAGGGCCGCGTGCAGTTCGGCAAGCCCATCGGCTCCTTCCAGGCGATCAAACACCAGTTGGCCGACGCGCTCATCGGTCTGGAAATGGCGATGCCGCTCATCTACGGCGCTGCTATCTCCATCGCCGACGGCAGCGAGGACGCCTCCCGTGACGTCTCGGCCGCGAAGGTCGCCAGTTCCGAGGCTGCCTACCGCGCGTCGCGCGTCGCACTCCAGGTACACGGCGCGATCGGCTACACCGCCGAGTACGACCTGTCGCTGTGGCTGACGAAGACACGGGCCCTCTACACCGCATGGGGAACCGTCGCTGCTCACCGCGCACGGATCGCACGCGCTCTGGCCGCCGTATGAACGGGGTAGGAGTGTTCACCGAAGAGCAGAACGATCTGCGGGTCATGATCAGATCGCTGCTCGACAAGCGCTCGGACATGCGCGCCGCGATCGACACCGACCGCGGCTACCAGGAGTCGCTGTGGCAGCAATTGTGCGAGGTCGGCATCGCTTCACTGGCAATTCCGGAAGAGTTCGGCGGCGCCGGATTCGGGGCCATCGAATCGCACGTGGTGCTCGAGGAATTGGGTAGGTCCCTGACTCCGTCGCCGATGCTCGGTTCGGTCGTACTCGCAGGCCAGGCACTGCTCGTGTCCGGCGACCGCGACGCCTGTGAGCGTTTGCTCCCCGGCATCGCCGAGGGCAGTTCCATCGCAGCGCTGTGCTGGGCCGGTTCGGTGTGGAGTGACGACGACGTCCCGGTGACCGTCACCGACGGAACTCTCACCGGCGTGGCGGAGTACGTCCTCGACGGGCTGTACGCCGATGTGCTCGTCGTCGCTGCCTCGGACGACGGCACGGTATCGCTGTACGAGGTGGACCCGTCCGCCGCAGGCGTGACCCGTCGCAACACTCCGACGATGGACCCCACGCGTCGACTGAGCACCGTCGAGTTCGCCGGCGTCACCGGGCGCAAGATCGACACCGTACCCGGCACGCTCGCACAGGTTCGCGATATCGCTTGTACCGCACTGTCTGCCGATCAAATCGGTGCTGCAGCAGCAAGCCTGGACATGACCGTGGAATACAGTCGCACCCGGGTACAGTTCGGTCGCCCGATCGGAAGTTTCCAGGCTCTCAAGCATCGCATGGCGGATATGTACGTGCTGCTCGAGAGCGCACGGTCGGTGTCGTACGCAGCCGCACGGTCACTCGCCGAGCAGCTTCCGTCGGCCCACGACGATGCGGGTGTGGCCAAAGTGCACTGCTCCGACGCGCTCTCGCACATCGCCGCAGATTCGATACAGATTCACGGTGGCATCGCGATCACCTGGGAACACGACGCGCACCTGTACTTCAAACGGGCACACGGTTCCGCACAGCTGTTCGGGCGACCGAGCGACTACGTGAGCCGATACGCCCCAACGGCTGTGTAGTCGGTCCCGTCAGCGGTCGGCCGAATCAGCACGGCGGAGAGATTCCGCAAACGAAATATCGCCCCGGGCATACTGCGCCCGGGGCGATATTTCGTCGTGACGCGATCTACAACCAGGTGTCTGTCGATGTCGCTGTCAGGAATGCTTCGAGATCGTCCCGCCATGGCGCGGG
The DNA here is from genome assembly GCA_038198705.1 of Mycobacteriales bacterium. Taxonomy (GTDB): domain Bacteria; phylum Actinomycetota; class Actinomycetes; order Mycobacteriales; family Mycobacteriaceae; genus Rhodococcoides. The sequence goes on along the minus strand of JBBPZN010000177.1, from coordinate 4,849 downwards.
AACGGTCTTGTCCGGTTCGATACCGGTGTACTGGCCGCGATAGAAGAGCAACGGACGCTCACCGGTGATCTCGCCGAGTGAGTGGACCCGACCGATGACAATGTAGTGATCGCCACCGTCGAGAACCGACTCCACCGTGCAGTCTATGTGCGCGAGCGAGCCTGCGAAAATGGGCGAGCCCAGTTCCGACGGGCTCCACTCGATACCAGCGAACTTGTCCGGCTCACGAGAGCCGAAACGCGCACAGGTCTCCTGCTGCTCTTCACCGAGAACATTGACTGCAAATTTGCCGCTTCGTTCGATTGCAGACCAAGACCTGGAACCCTTTGTAGGGCAGAACAATACGAGAGGTGGATCGAGCGACAGCGCGGCGAACGACTGGCAGGCAAATCCCACCGGGGCGTCCTCGTCGACCGTAGTGATGATCGTGATCCCGGTACAGAACTGCCCGAGCACTGCCCGAAACGTCCGGGGTTCGAAGTTCGCCACGTGTTCACTCACCTATCTGATTCCCACCGAGAAGTCGTGTCCCCACAGGCTCACGGCCGTGCTTTCGCGGGCTACCCATTTCTCGTCTTCGACCTGTCTTCCTTCGCAGCCGAATTCGATGTCGAATCCGCCGGGAGTCTTCATGTAGAAGGACAGCATCAAGTCGTTGACGTGACGTCCCAGCGTAGCCGACATCGGAACCTTCTTACGCAATGCGCGGTCCAGTCCGAGTCCGACGTCGTCGGAGTTTTCGACCTCGATCATAAGATGCACGATTCCACTGGGGGTCGGCATCGGTAGGAACGCCAAGCTGTGGTGCCTAGGATTGCATCCGAAGAACCGCAACCATCCGGGATCGCCGTCGGCAGGTCGACCCATCATCTGCGGAGGCAGACGCATCGAATCGCGAAGCCGGAAGCCGAGGACATCGCGGTAGAACCGCAGTGACGCGTCGTCGTCGGTGGTGGAGAGCACGACGTGGCCCAGACCCTGTTCGCCGGTGACGAAGGTATGGCCGTACGGGCTGACCACGCGCCGGTGCTCGAGAGCCGCCCCATGGAAGGCCTCGAGGGTATTTCCCGACGGATCCTCGAACACGATCAACTCGTCTACCCGACGGTCCTGAATCTGCTCAGCCGTACCCTCCTTGTAGGGAACTCCGGCGCTGTCCAGGGAGGTTCGAATACTCTGCAGCTCGGCAGCATTCGCGGTTTCCCAACCTGATACGAGCAGTCGGTCCTTCTCGCCGGGAACGATGACGAGCCGGGCCGGGAAGTCGTCCATACGGAGGTAGAGCGCGCCCGGGGTGACGCCTTTGCCCTCGACCATGCCGAGCACCTTGAGCCCGTACTCGCGCCACGCGTTCATGTCGGTGGCCTCGATACGCATGTATGCCAGAGATCGGATACCCATCTCTCAGCTCCCCTCAGTAAGAAATGCAGCGGTCAAACGATTGAATTCCTCGGCCATTTCGACCTGAGCCCAGTGTCCGCATCGACCGAACACGTGCAACTGCGCACGCGGAATCGTTTTGAGTGCCACCAGTGCACCGTCGATCGGATTGACGCGGTCCTCGCGACCCCAGATCAACAGCACCCGCTGGCGTAACTTGTACGCATCACGCCAGAGCATGCCCTTTTCGAAGTCGGCGCCGGCAAACGACTTCCCCATAGCACGCATCGCAGCGATGGACTCCGGGGTGGACGCGGCGGCGTAGCGCTGTTCGAGTAACTCCTCGGTGATCAGCGATTGGTCGAACACCATCACTTTGAGGAACGCCTCGAGCTTTTCCTTCGATGGCCCCGGCGGAGCGCTGAAGTTGCCGAGATGCTTGACACCCTCGGTCGGGTCGGGAGCAAACAGGTTGATGCTCAACCCTCCAGGTCCCATGAGCACCAATTTGCCCGCGCTGGAGGGGAAATCGAGCGCGAATCGCACCGCAGTGCCGCCTCCGAGCGAATTTCCGAGCAGGTGAACTCTCGCGATTCCGAGATGATCCAGCAAATCCTTGAGCGCAGACGACGAGTGCACGAAGTACTGCGGATGGTCGATCGGCTTGTCGGACAACCCGAATCCGGGCTGGTCTACGCACAGTACGTGGAACTGTTCCGCGAGCACCGGAATGTTGGCCGCGAAATTCGACCATCCCGACGCGCCCGGTCCACCGCCGTGCAGCAGCACGATCGTCGTATCGTTCCCGACGCCCGCCTCGTGGTAGTGAAGTTTCATGTCCGGACGAATCTGCGCGAACTTCGACGTCGATTCGTAGGTGATCTCCTGCGTGGCCGCGGTCATACCATCGTGTCCTTGAGTGGGAGGCCGAACTCGCCTCCACCGAACATCTGGTACGCGCGCTCCGGATCGTTTGCAGCATGCACTCGGCCCGCATGAGCGTCCCGCCAGAAGCGTTGCAGCGGAGCATCGTTCTGCAGTGCCGTCGCACCCGCACTCTCGAACAGAAGGTCGATCGACGCGACGGATCGGCCGGTCGCACGCACCTGATCGCGGCGAGCTCGCAGCCGTAGCTCGATCGGCACTTCCTCGCCTGCCGTCAGCAATGCGTACTCATCGGCGACGTTGCCCGACAACTGACGCCACGCGGCATCGATGTCGCTGCTGGCCTCGGCGATACGCACCTTCGCGAAGGGATCGTCCTTACCGGTCTCGCCGACGAACGCCTTACGCACGCGTTTGCCCTGGTGCTCGACGTGTGCAGCATAGGCACCTTCCGCCATTCCGACGATCGGGGCCGAAATGGTGGTCGGGTGAATCGTGCCCCACGGCATCTTGTACACCGGAGCGGTGTTGCGCTCGAGCCCCTCAGCGGTGTGATCGTTCATCTTTCGGAAGCTCAGCACACGGTGCGCCGGAACGAACTGCTCCTCGACCACCACGGTGTTGCTACCGGTTCCGCGCAGTCCGACGACATTCCAGACGTCGTCGATGCGATAGTCCTCGCGCGGGATGAGGAACGTCACGAAGTCGACGGGACGACCATCCTTGATGACGGGTCCGCCGAGCATCGCCCATGTCGCGTGATCGCAGCCCGAAGACCATTGCCACGCTCCGGATACCCGGTATCCGCCGTCTACGACGGCGCCTGCGCCCATCGGTGCGTACGAAGAGGAGATCCGCACGTCGGTGTCCTGACCCCACACATCTTCCTGCGCCTGTTGCGGGAAGAGTGCGAGATGCCAGTTGTGCACTCCGATGATGGAGGAGACCCAACCTGTGGATCCACAAGCACTCGCGATCTTTTTCACTGCGGTGTAGAACAACTCCGGGTCCGCTTCGTAACCGCCCCACTGCGCAGGCTGCAGCAAACGGAAGAAGCCGGTCTCCTGTAGAGCTTTCACTGACTCGTCGGGTAGACGTCGCAGATCTTCGGTCTCCTGCGCGCGTTCGCGCAGAGTGGGTAGTAAGGCGTCGATTCGGTCTAACACCTCGTGGCTGACGATCGGCTCCTGCGTCACGATTGACTCCTACCTTCTCAGTGGTTTCCTAGCAAGACTAGAACACGTTCCCTCGTGTGTCGAGAACTCGTTTCCGCACTTTCACTAGCCATTTCTACCGGAATTCTATAACGTGTTCTAGTAGTAACAGCTCGAGTAGACCGTGAGGGGTTCACATGGCAAAGATCCGAGAGATCGACGTCGGCAATACACCGACCCGCTACGCACGTGGTTGGCATTGCCTCGGCCTCACCGCATCGTTCACCGACGGCAAACCGCACTCCATCGAGGCTTTCGGTACCAAGCTTGTCGTCTTCGCTGATACGGCCGGAAAAATCGTCATCCTCGACGGTTACTGCCGTCATATGGGCGGTGACCTGACCCAGGGAACCGTGAAGGGTGATGAGATCGCCTGTCCGTTCCACGACTGGCGATGGGGCGCGAACGGAAAATGCGCCCAGATTCCGTATGCGAGGCGTGTACCACCGCTGGCGCGTACGAGGACCTGGACGACGTTGGATCAGAACGGCCAGCTGTTCATCTGGAACGATGCCGAAGGTAATCCGCCTCCCGAGGAGGTCACGATCCCACGGATCGAGGGTGCCTACAGCGACGAGTGGACCGACTGGACCTGGAACTCGATGGTCATCGAGGGTGCCAACTGCCGTGAGATCGTCGACAATGTCGTCGACATGGCGCACTTCTTCTACATTCACTACGCCTTCCCGACGTACTTCAAAAACGTATTCGAAGGCCATATAGCCTCGCAGTACCTCAACACCAAGGGCCGCCCGGACATCGGAATGGCGTCCCAGTACGGCGGCGACACGCTCCTCAAGTCCGAAGCTGCCTACTACGGCCCCTCGTACATGATCAATCCGTTGATGAACAGTTACGGCGGGTTCGAGGTCGAAAGTGTACTGATCAACTGCCACTACCCGATCGATCAGAATTCGTTCGTACTGCAGTGGGGCATCACCGTCAAGAAGCCAGCAGGCATGAATGACAAGACCTCGATCAAACTTGCGGAGAAGTTCACCGAGGGAATCAGCGCCGGATTCCAACAGGACGTCGAGATCTGGAAGAACAAGACCAAGATCGACAACCCGTTGCTCTGTGAGGAGGACGGCCCTGTCTATCAGTTGCGCCGTTGGTACGACCAGTTCTATGTCGACGTCGCCGATGTCGACGACAAGATGACCGGCCGGTTCGAGTTCGAAGTCGATACCAGCAAGGCCAACGAGGCGTGGCAGGTAGAGGTCGACGAGAACCTCGCCAAGCAGAAGGCCGACAAGACCGAGAACGCCGACGTGTCATGAGCCTGAGCTGGGCCAAGGCACCGGACTTCGCGCAGGATCCGGAGCGAATCGAGGAGATACACGCGCAGACCGTGCGCGACAAGGAAAACT